>CATVQO010000014.1 GCA_958346165.1 uncultured Collinsella sp.
CGACGGCGTCGGCCTCGGCCATGCGGTCCTTCCAAAAGAGATCGAAATCCGATGGACGGGGCATAGCGCCTCGATATTCACCAAATTGCTGTTGTAGCTCCTGAGCACTTGGCATGGCTCGTGAACCCAACCTTTCGAAATCGCAACGGAGGTGCGCCCGGCAAGGGAACCGGGCGCACGGGAGGGAAAGCGAGGCTACTCGCCGAGCTTGGGATGCAGCAGCGACGGCGCAGCGCCAAGCAGCATCTTGGTGTAGGGGTCCTGAGGGTGCTGGAAGACCTGCTTGGCCTCGCCCTGCTCGACGATCTTGCCGCCATTCATAACGATGATGTCGTCAGAGATATAGCGGACCGTCTGGATGTCATGGCTGATGAACACCATGGCCAGGCCGAGCTCCTTCTTAAGGTCGGTCAGCAGGTTCAGAATCTGCGCGCGGACCGAAACGTCCAGAGCCGAGGTGGGCTCGTCGGCGATGATGGCATCGGGGTTCAGCGACAGGGCACGGGCAATTGCGACGCGCTGGCGCTGGCCGCCCGAAAGCTGGCCGGGAAGAACCTCGGCGGCGGAGCTGGGCAGACCGGTGAGCTCCAAGAGCTCCTTGACGCGCTTCTCCTGCTCGGCCTCGGTACCCAGGTTGTGGACGCGCATGGGGTCGAGCAGTTGCTCGCGAACGACCATGCGGGGATTGAGCGCCGTGGCCGGGTTCTGGAACACGACCGAGATGACGCGACCCATGTGGCGACGGTCCTCGGCGGTACGTTTGGTAACGTCCTTGCCCTTAAAGTAGACCTTGCCGCTCGTGGGGGCCTGCAGGCCGCACATGACGTTGGCGGTGGTGGACTTTCCGCAACCGGACTCGCCGACGATGCCGATGGTCTGTCCGGGCATGAGCTTAATCGTTACACCCTGGACGGCGTGAACCAGGTTGGGGTGCAGAATCGAGCCGGTACGGGTCCTAAAGGTGACGTGGACGTCATCAAGGAAGATGATCGGCTCGACGCCGTTGACTGCGGTCTCGCTCATCTACATCACCTCCGCGTGAGGGGTCAAACCATTTGCCTTGAGCACCTCGTCGGGGAGCTCGGAATAGAAGTGCTCGGTGCCGGGCACGCGCTTGAAGACCGGACGGGTGTCCAGGCCAATGCGCGGATGGCTCGAGCGGGGTGCGAAGCGATCGCCCTTGGGGAAATCGCGCGGGCTCGGAACGGCGCCGGGCACCTGGTGCAGGCGGCCCGAACCGCTCTCGATGGACAGGACGGAACCCAGAAGGCCGCGGGTGTACTCGTGAATCGGGTTGGTGAGCAGCTCCTTGGTGGGCGCCTGCTCGATAACCTGGCCGGCGTACATAACCGTGATGTTATGAGCGACCTCGGCGACCAGTGCCAGGTCGTGCGAAACGAAGATCATGGCAAAGCCGAGCTTGGCCTGAAGATCGTTAAGCAGCTTGATGACCTGCTTCTGGACGGTAACGTCCAGAGCGGTCGTGGGCTCGTCGCAGATGACCAGTTTGGGGTCGCGGGTAAGGGCCATAGCGATCAGAACGCGCTGACGCTGACCACCGGAAAGCTCATGCGGATAGCTCTCGAGCGTACGCTTGGGGTCGAGGCCCACGAGCTCCAGGAGCTCCTCGGCGCTACGGGTACCGCCGCGCTTGGTGAGCTGCTTCATCTGGGCGGAAATGAGCATGGAGGGGTTGAGCGAGGACAGGGCGTCCTGATAGACCATGGCGATATCGGTACCGCGCAGGCCGAACCACTCCTTCTTGCTCATCTTGAGCAGGTCGCGGCCCTCCCAGAGAACCTCACCGGAAAGATGCTCGTCATCGTCGGTCAGGCCCATGATGGCCAGCGTGGTGATGGACTTACCGCAGCCGGACTCACCGACCAGGCCCATGGTCTGGCCAGGACGGACATCAAAGTTGACATGATCGACGACGTTGATATCACCGTGGTGCTCAAACTGGATGCAGAAATCACGGACCGAAAGGATCGGCTCAACGGACTCATCGGGCACATGGCGGTCGTTACGCTTGAGCTCGACATCGCGCAGGGCGCCAAGACGGGCGGACAGAGACTGAGCCTGCTCCTTGTAAGCGCGAACGGGGTCGGAGACCAGCAGGTCGGCCTCGCGGCGCTTGGAGGAATCGGTCGGATCCAGGGCGGCGGAGGGAGCAGCGGCCATGGCGTCGGTAATGCCCTCGGAGAGGATGTTGAGCGCCAGGCAGGTGATCATGATAGCCAGACCCGGGAACAGCGCCTGCCACCAACGGCCAGCGAGCACGCCACCGCGGGCGTCGGCGAGGATGTTGCCCCAGGTAGCGGTGGGCTCCTGGATACCAGCGCCGATAAAGGTCAGCGAGGCCTCGAAGATGATGGCGTCGGCGACCAGGGTAACGGTGAAGACCATGATCGGGGCGATGCAGTTACGCAGAACATGCTTGATCAAAATCCACGGAGCCTTGGCGCCGGAAACGATGACCGCGCGGACATAGTCCTCGCCGTACTCGGACACGATGTTGGCGCGCACGATACGGGCAATCTGCGGAGTGTACATAAAGCCAATGGCGAAGATGATCGACGGCACGGAATTGCCCAGGATGGAGACGAAGACGGCAGCGAGGGCGATGCCCGGGATGGACATGATGATGTCCAGGATGCGCATGATCGCCTCGGAAACGGACTTGCGCGAAACCGCCGCGAGGGCGCCCACGACCGAGCCGCAGACCAGAGCCATGGCGGTGGCGCCAAAGCCGATAATCAGCGAGTAACGACCACCGTAGAGCATACGCGACAGAATGTCGCGACCCTTATCGTCGGTACCGAAGATAAATCCGTTGCCGGGAGCCTGGCGAGCCGTAAAGATCTCGACCGGGCTATAGGGGGCAAGAAGGGGCGCCAGAATCGCAGTCAGGGCGACCAGCACCAGCACGACGGCGGCAATCTTAGAAGACAACGTCATCTTCTTCCAGCCACCGAGCTTGAGCCCCTTGGAGGCAGCCTTCTCGAGCTGCTCGGTTTGCTTCTCTCGAATCTTTACCATAATCTACACCGTCCTGATGCGCGGGTTGATGAGCAGGTAGAGCATGTCAACCACGATGTTGATGATGATGAAGGCGAGAGCAACGACGATAACGACGCCCTGAACCAGGTTCGCCTCGTTGCCCTGAACGCCCTGCAGAATCGCAGTGCCCATGCCGGGGAGGTTGAAGATAACCT
The DNA here is from genome assembly GCA_958346165.1 of uncultured Collinsella sp. Next base: position 3,216 of record CATVQO010000014.1, read on the forward strand.
CGATGACGACGGCGCCGCCCATGAGGTAACCGATCTTAAGACCGAGGGTGGTGACCGGGGTGATCAGCGCATTGCGAAGAACGTTGATGCCGACGACGACCTTCTCGGGAACGCCGGCGCCGCGAGCCATACGGACATAATCCTTGTCGAGCTCCTCGACCATGGCGGTACGCACGATACGAGTCATCTGGCCCGTCAGCGGAAATGCCAAGGCGATAGCGGGCATGATCATACGTCCCAGATAGCCAACCGGATTCGTGGTGAAGTGAGGCAGAGCACCCGATGCCGGGAGCACCTTAAGGTAGGAAGAGAACAGCAGGATCAACAGAACGGCAAGCCAGAACGACGGGGTTGCCAAGCCGGCGATGGAAAAGACGCGGATCACTTGGTCCGGCCATTTGTCGCGATACAGTGCCGCGATGACGCCGAGCAAAAACGAAACGACCGCACCGATGGCAAGACCGATAAAGGTCAGCTGCATCGTGACGGGCAGGGCCGTGGAGATGCGCTTGGCAACGGAGTTGCGAGCAGCACCATAGGTGCCCATGTCGCCATGGATCAAATCGCCCATATAGCGCACGTAGCGCACGGGCCAGGGGTCGTCCAGACCATACTTCTCATGGTACTCGGCAACCGCCTCGGGCGAGGCACCGTCACCCAACGCCGTGTAGGCGGGGTCGGTCTTGGAGAACGACATAAGGAAGAACACCAGGACGGTGACGCCCAATGCCATGATCGGCAGCGCCACAAGACGCCTTCCAATCAAACGTAGCAAGTTGTTCACGTTCTCTCCCCTTTCTTTTGTCGGTAGGACCAACTGGTATATGAGTACGGGTACTCATTACAAGACCCGAGCGACATCGTTGCCGCCCGGGTCTTTGTTTCAACTATGAGGATACGGCCCCAATGACCGACATCCTGCATACAGACTCAAGCGAGTCTTACGCCTTGACGGTCGCAACGCCCCTGAAGGACATGCTCGTCGTGCCGATGCCCTTGAAGCCATCGAGGGCCTCGCCGTTGGGCGCAGTGGACGGATCGTCCCAGGAAGCGGAGACGGTCTTGACGTGGACAACGGGGTACAGAACGGCGTTGTCGGCAATGATGTCGAAGCACTCGTTCCACTTCTTCTGCTGCTCGTCGCCCTCGGCGGCAAGAGCCTCGTCCATGAGACTGTGGAGCTTCTGCCACTCAGCGGACTCCTTCCACGGGCAACGGGTCTGCATCCAGACGTTGTCGCCGTACCACCAGTTGAGCAGCAGGTCGGGGTCGGCGCCGAAGCAGGAAGGATCGCCAGGGGCAAGGAGGATATCGTAGGCCTCGCCGCCGTCGATGGCAGCGTAGGTGGCCGGCGAGGTATCGGTCTGGATGGTCACATCGAAGCCGAGAGCGTCGAGGTCGTTCTTGACCTGGGCGGCCATGCCCTTAATCTGCTCGTTGTCGGTGGTGCGCAGGGTGATGGCACCCGGGGTGATGCCAGACTCCTCGATGAGCTTCTTAGCCTTCTTGGCGTCGGTCTTGTACACCGTGGAAGCCTCATGATAGTTGGTGAAGCTCTTGGGCAGGTAGCAGCTGGCAGCGGTGGCAAGGCCGGCGAAGGTGTTGCTGACCATCTTCTCGGTGTCGAGCGCATACATGACAGCCTGACGGACCTTGACGTTGTTCCAAGGCTCCTTGGCGACGTTGAACATGATGAAGCGGGTGCCGAAACCCTGAACGTTATCGATCTTGCAGCCGGCGCTCTCGAGCTGGTCGACGGCGTCAGCGGTAACGAGCTCCATAACGAGCGTGGAGCCCTCCTGCTGAGCGGTAACGCGAGCGGTGGGGTCGGTCAGGATGCTGTACTGGATCTTCTTATCCTCGGCAGCATACTCACCGTTGTACTCGGGGTTGGGAACCAGGGTGATCTCGGTATCGGAGATAGAGTCGTACATCCAGGGGCCGGAACCGATCGGCTGCTTGGCGCGATCCTCCTCGGTCTGGGTGGCCGGGGTAACGCGGACGATGGCCAGACGATCCTTGAGCAGGGAGAAGTTGGGGACCTTAGTCTTGACCGTCACGGTGCTGGCGTCCTTGGCCTCGATGGACTCGAAGGGCTGGAAGAACGGAGCATAGGTAGCGGAAGCGGCGCAAGCGGTGTAGGAGGCAACGACATCGTCAGCGGTGACCTCGGTGCCATCGGAGAACTTGGCGCCCTTGCGGATGGTGACCTCGAAAGTGGTGTCGTCCACAGACTTGGGATCGTCGGTGGCGAGCTCGTTGAAGGTGCTGTAGTCGTGGTAATCGATGCCGTAGAGGCCCTCGACGACGTGCCAGTTAGCACCCAGGCCCACAGCGGAGCCGGTGCTGGCGGGATCGAAGCTGGACGGAGCGTAAGCGGAACCAGCGGTGATCACGCCGCCGCCACGGTTGGCGGAATCGGTGGAACCGGAAGCGGAACCTTCGTCGCTAGAGCTGCCACCGCAGCCAGTGAGACCAAGCCCTGCGACAGCAGCGACGCTGCCGGTGAGGCCGAGGAACGAACGCCTGGACATACCCTTGTTGATGATGGCCATGTCTTCTCCTATCAATAGAGAATCTTACTCGGGAGCACCTAGACGTGCCCCCGCGCAACTTGCGGACGATATATACCTTACCTACCGACGAACCCAACTGAGGTGCCGCGCTCGGCGACCGATACATACATACGCTTGAACGGTATTTACTACCGTTCACCGAATTCATTGACAAATGATTCGCCAGACAGTATGTATCGGCGAGGTGAGATATCAGTCTTCGTCAACCCGCAGGATAGCAGGGTTTTCGCTTGGGTTAGTCAAACGTTTTAGCGTTAATAAAACCCGAAATCAGCAGGCAATCATGGCGAAATAAATGGTTGAAAATCGCGCAATCATGTATATCAGTTGTTTAGGCTCGTGTTTAGCTATCGGAATGGCCAGCCGCCGCCTCGGCGCGCTCGGCATTCCATGCAACGAGTGCCTCGTGGACCGCCTTGGCAACATCGGCAGGTATGCCGCGAACTTTCGCGATCTCTTGCTCGCTCGCCGCGCGCAAACGCTTCATCGAGCCAAAATGGCGCATAAGGGCACGTTTTCTGGTGGGTCCCACGCCTGGAACGTCATCGAGCACCGAAACCGTCATGGCTTTATCGCGCAACTCACGGTGGAACGTGATGGCAAATCGGTGGGACTCATCGCGTACCTGTTTAATTAGATAGAGCGAAGCAGACCCGGTCGGCAGCACGACAGGAGTCTCGTCCCAAGGCACAAAAACTTCCTCGTCGGCCTTCGCCAAGCCACAAACTGGTATATCGAGCCCAAGAGCCTCAAGTTGCTTGATCGCAGCGGTCAATTGCGGCTTACCGCCATCGACAACGAGCAAATCGGGGCGCGAGCCAAAGCGCTCGTCGGCCATGCGCTCGGGAGCATAGCGTCGTCCCAAAACCTCGGACATCGACACGAAGTCGTTTGCCTCGTCCAATTCGGCCTGAATTTTAAAACGACGGTACTGGCTCTTGTCGGCGCGCCCGTTGGTAAACACCACCATCGAGGCGACCGTAAAGGTGCCATGCAGTGTAGAGATATCGAAGCACTCGATACGCAACGGCGGCGATGGCAGCGCCAACGCACTTTCGAGCTCCAGGAGCGCTTGATTGGTGCGGTCGTCAGCGTACCCCGTTCGCATCATGTAGCGCATGAGGGCATGGCGCGCATTTTTGGATGCCATATCGAGCAGACGGTGCTTTTCGCCACGCTGCGGCCTATGGAGATGGCAGGAACGCTCACGCTTGCCCGCAAGCCACTCCCCCAGCGCCTCCGCATCCTCAAGCTCGACGGAAAGGTTGACCTCAGCTGGAATATCAGCCGTCTCGTCGTAATAGCGCTTAAGAAAGCCCGACTGGAGCTCTTCCTCGTCAACATCAAGACCCTTGTCGAGAATGAACTCGCAGGTGCGAACTGTTCGGCCCTCGCGAACGACGAAGACGCAAGCGGCGGAGATGGTCTCCTCGCGATAGAACCCGATGACATCGATATCGACACTGGAGGGAAAAACGACTTGCTGACGATCGTCCAGACCCCTGATGACCTCCAAACGACGTTTGACGCGTGCCGCGCGCTCAAAGTCGAGCGCCTCGGCGGCATCCGTCATCTCGGAGGTCAGCTCATCGACGACATCCTTGCGATGGCCCGACAAAAAGCGCTCGACACGCTTGACGTTCTTGGCATAGTCTGCCGGGGAAATCGCGCCGACACACGCACCCGGGCCGCGCCCGACATGGTAGTCAAAGCAGGGACGCCCGTTTTGTGCGCAAATCATATTGACGATGTCTTCCTCGCCCTTGTGGGACTCGATGGTACGGCGACAACGACGCCACTCCGCACAGGATGCAGAGCAGATGGGGATAACCTTGCGCAGCGTATCTATCGTCTCACGTGCCGCACGGCTATCGGTATAGGGTCCAAAATAGCGCGTTCCCGGCTTATGACGCTCACGCGTGTATTTGATCGCGGGATACAGGTCGCCCTTTGTAATGGCGATAAAGGGGTAGCTCTTGTCATCCTTGAGGTCGACGTTAAAGTACGGATGGTACTGGCCGATCAGGTTGCGCTCGAGTACAAGCGCCTCATGCTCGGTTTCGACAACGATGTAGTCAAAGCTCGCCACCAGCTGCATCATCAGCGGGATCTTTTGACGCTCATCCTGCAGTGTCACGTATTGACGCATGCGGGCGCGCAGGTTTTTCGCCTTGCCCACGTAGATGACATCGCCCTTGGCATCCTTCCAAAGGTAGCATCCGGGCTGTGTGGGAACGCGCGAAACCTGCTCGGCAAGCGTTGGTATGTTGTCGTGACCGGCCACGCGCACCTACTTGCGACGAAGCAGCGCCGAGACCTCGGGCATCTTAAGGACGACGGCAAGGCCAAAGGTAACAACAAGCGAGGCGACACCCGCAACGCAAACGTAGCCAAGAGTAATCAGAATCGAGCCGCCAAGTGCCCCGACAAAGTGTTCAAGCGCCCACATGACGCCGGCGCCTGCGGCAGCACCTAGGCCACCGAGCAAAAGGCCAAAGAAACCGCCATGTAGGATAGATTTGACCTGAAGGCCACGCAGGCGACGACGCAGCCACCACAGCGAACAGCCGACCAAGATCACGTAGTCGACGACATACGAAAGCGCGATTGCCGGCATACCGAAGCCCAGCACAACGCCAAACAGCAGAACCGAGCCGGCCTGGCCGATGGCGGAATACAGGCAATAGCGGCTATAGGGCTTCATGTCGAGCAAGGCAGAGAAGCTCTTCTGCATCAACACGACCACGCCGTAGAGCGGCAGCGAGAGCGCCAGGTAGACAAGGTACTCGGACACCAGCGCCACGCCGGATTCATCGAACTTGCCAGCACAGTAGATCATATTGAGCGGACGTGCGAAGACAATCAGGTACAGTGCGAACGGAATCAGGAAGAACAGCATCTGGGCGACGCCACGCGAAATGCCCGTGCGAACGCTGTCGTAATCCTTCTCCTGTGCGTCATGAGAGAGCTCGGTATAGAGCGCCGTCGAAAGCGAGGCGGCAATCAGCGCGTAGGGCAGCGTGTACCACAGGCGCGCATAGGCGATGACGGAAGGACCCGTCTCGGGCTGGACCACCAGCGCGGCAGCGTTGGTGATAGAAGTCGAGACAAACATGCACACCGTGGCGAGCAGCGTCGGGATACCGAGCGCAATCGTCTGGCGCAGCGCGGGGTCCTTAAAGTCGATATGGATATGGGGATGCACGCCGTGCTTGCCAAGCGCGGGAATCTGACATGCCATCTGAACAAAGACACCGAGGGTCGTACCGGCCGCAATCAAGATGATGCCGGCACGTTCGCCAAACTGTGCGGACACGGGCGCAAAACCCATAAAGCTCGCAATGACGATCACATTGTTGAGGACCGGGGCAAACGTCGACCAGAAGTAGTCGCGGTGTGCGTTGAGAACGCCCGAGAACACCGAGCCCAAACCATAAAACAGAATCTGGATGGCAAAGAAACGGAACATGAACGCAGCGGTATCCATGCTGCCGCCGTCACCCGAAAGGAACGATTGCGTCCAGATAAAGCCCGGGGCGAACACGGTCCCCAGCAACGAAATGCCACCCAGCACCAAAAGCAGAATGCCGAGCAGGTTGCCCACGTACTCGTTCGAGGCCTCGCGACCCTGCTCACGCCTCACGCCCATGTACACGGGCAAAAACGCCGTCACGAGCATGCCGCCCATCACGAGTTCGTAGAGCATATTGGGCAGGTTGTTGGCGACCTGATAGGAGGACGAGAGTAGCGACATGCCGATAGCGGCCGCCATTGCCCACGTGCGGATAAAACCGGTGACGCGAGACACGATGGTCAGGATGGTCATAAGCCCGGCGGAACGACCAACCGTGGAGTAGTCCGACGAGCCCATGTCGTCAGTGTCATCTCGCGACGAAGAAGCTTCGGATGAGGGTGTCTGAGGCGCAGATTCTTTTGCAAAATGAGCTCCGCGCTTCAATTCTTCCTGCGGCATCGCTCAGTCCTCTCTCGTAATCGCGGCAACCGTCGCCCCGCAAAATGCAATTAAATCATCGGGTGCAAGCTCGAGCTGATAACCACGCTTGCCTCCCGAAATAAAAATGGTATCCCAAAGGACACATGTCTCATCAATGAGCGTCCGGTAGCGTTTTTTCATACCGACCGGGCTGCAGCCGCCGCGAACGTAGCCAGTCGCCGCAAGCAAATCCTTCACATGCATCATGGCCAAGGACTTCTCCCCCGCGGCACGCGCGGCGGACTTTAGATCGAGCTCGTCGGCAACAGGGATACAGCACACGACATAGTCGTTGGACGGTGTCACGCAGACCAAAGTCTTAAATCCTTGACCGGGCTCCTCGCCAAGCTGCTCCGAAATCGCGACACCCAGGCCCACCGACTCATCACCATCGTCTTCGTACGTATGTAGAACATAGGAAATGCCGGCGCTTTCCAGCTCGCGCATCGCATTGGTTTTTGGCGTCTTTACAGCCTTTGCCATGACATATCCTTTCCCTCGCATTCGGACGCAAGGATTAAGTATATGTCCAATTCGGCTGCATACGTCACTTCGGCACAGCAAGCGCCATCGAATCACAAGGAGTCGATGGCGCCCATAAACTGAATCGCCTATTTATTGAGCATCAAGTTGAGCCTGACGCTCCCGGTCACGCCTGAGCAACGGCGCCAAAAACTTGCCCGTATAACTCTGCGGACAGTCCGCAACCTGCTCCGGTGTGCCCGAAACCACGACGGTTCCGCCGCCGTTACCGCCCTCGGGACCCATATCGATCAGGCGGTCGGCAACCTTGATGACATCAAGGTTGTGCTCAATCACCAGCACCGTGTTGCCCGCATCGACCAAACGCTGCAGCACATCGAGCAGCTGGCGGACGTCCTCAAAATGAAGACCGGTCGTCGGCTCGTCCAAAATATAGAACGTCTTGCCCGTCTGGCGTCGATGAAGCTCCTTGGCGAGCTTCACACGCTGCGCCTCGCCGCCCGAGAGCGTCGTGGCGGGCTGGCCCAGGCTCACGTAGCCTAAGCCTACATCGTACAGCGTCTGGAGCTTGCGCTTAATCTGCGGGATATTCCCAAAGAAGGCCAGCGCCTCGGTGACGCTCATGTCGAGCACGTCCGAGATGGTCTTGCCACGGTAGGTGACCTCGAGTGTCTCGCGGTTGTAGCGTTTACCGCCGCAAACTTCGCAGGGGACGTAGATATCGGGAAGGAAGTGCATCTCGATCTTGATCTGCCCGTCGCCCTTGCACGCCTCACAGCGCCCGCCACTCACATTAAAGGAGAAACGACCCGGCGAGTAGCCGCGCGCCTTCGACTCCGGCGTACTCGCAAACAGTGCGCGAAGATCATCCCACAGGCCGATATAGGTAGCAGGGTTGGAACGCGGCGTACGGCCAATCGGCGACTGGTCGATATCGATAACCTTATCGATACACTCAATGCCCTCGATTTTCTTATACGGACCCACAGGGCGCGTCGAGCGGTGAATGGCATTCGTAAGGGCAGGCGCAATGGTGTCGGTAACCAGGGAGCTCTTGCCCGATCCCGACACGCCGGTAACAACCGTAAGCGTACCAAACTCGATCTTGGCAGTAACGTTTTTGAGGTTGTTGGCTCGAGCGCCCGTAATTTTAAGGCAGCCGCGACCGGGCTTGCGCCGTTCATCAGGCACCCGAATCATTCGTTTGCCGGTCAGGTAAGCGCCCGTCATCGACTCAGGACACGCCATGATATCAGCAGGCGTTCCCGCCGCGACTACGTGCCCGCCGTTGACACCGGCGCCGGGCCCCATGTCGATCACGTAGTCGGCGGCACGGATTGTATCCTCGTCGTGTTCGACAACGATAACGGTATTGCCGATATCGCGCAGGCGCTCGAGCGTCTTAATCAGGCGCTCGTTGTCACGCTGATGAAGACCGATCGAGGGCTCGTCCAGAATATAGAGCACGCCCATGAGACCCGCGCCGATCTGCGTTGCCAGTCGAATACGCTGCGCCTCGCCACCGGAAAGCGTCGCCGAGGCACGATCGAGCGTCAGATAGTCGAGTCCAACATCGACCAGAAAACGCAAGCGCTCCAGGATTTCCTTGACGATACGGCCGCCGATAAACTGTTGGCGCTCGGTGAGTTCCAGGCCCTCAAAAAACTCGAGCGATTCACGGCACGACAGGCAACAAACCTCGTAAATGGACTTGCCGCCCACGGTGACGGCAAGCATCTCGGAGCGCAAACGAGCGCCGTGGCAGGTCGAGCACGGCTCCTCGCGAATGTACTTCTCCAGGCGCGCCTTGGTGTTCTCGTTCGTCGTCTCGGTATAGCGTTCGTACAGGATGTTGCGAACGCCCGAAAACTTGGTATCCCACTGGCTGCGACGCCCATCGAGCTTTTGATAGTCGACCGAAATCTTCGTGTCGCCCATGCCATCCAAAAACGCACGACGCACGCGAGGGGGCAAGTCCCCCCACGGCGTATCGGCGCTCACCTTAAAGTGTTTGCAGACCGCAGCAAAAATCTGCGGATAGTAGTTCGAATTGCCAAACAGGCTACCAAAGACTCCGTCGGCAATGGACTTCGAGGGATCCTCAATCAGCGCCTCGGCATCAACGGTTTTCTTAAAGCCCAGGCCGTCGCACTCAGGACATGCGCCATAGGGAGCGTTGAACGAAAAGTCGCGGGGTTGTAGGTCGTCGATGGAGTGCCCGTGCTCCGGGCATGCCAGAGCCAACGAATACTCCAGTAGCTCGCCCTCGGTCCCCTCGGGAGCGTCGCGATCGGGCAGCATGTATACGTTCACATTACCGTGCGCCAAGGCAGTCGCCTGTTCAACAGACTCGGCGATACGGCCCAGAGAATTCTCACGGATCACGATGCGGTCGACTACGACCTCGATATCGTGTTTGAACTTCTTGTCCAGATCGATCGGATCATCGAGCGAGCGCACTTCGCCGTCGACACGCACGCGGCTAAAGCCCTCGGCGCGAAGGTCCTCAAACAGTTTGGTGTACTCGCCTTTTCGCCCGCGCACCACCGGTGCCAGCACAAACGCGCGGCGACCCTCCCCCGCCGCCAAGACTTTGTCGGCAACCTGGTCGGTCGTCTGGCGCTCAATGACGCGGCCGCATTCGGGACAGTGCGGGGTGCCCACACGGGCGAACAGCAGGCGCAGATAGTCATAAATCTCGGTTACGGTGCCAACCGTCGAGCGAGGGTTTTTAGACGTCGTCTTTTGGTCGATCGACACCGCCGGCGAAAGGCCGTCGATTGAATCCAAGTCGGGTTTGTCCATCTGGCCCAAGAACTGGCGCGCATAGCTCGAAAGACTCTCGACGTATCGACGCTGGCCCTCGGCATAGATAGTGTCAAATGCCAGCGAACTCTTGCCCGAGCCAGAAAGACCGGTAATGACCACGAGTTGGTCACGCGGAATGGAAACATCGATATCACGGAGGTTGTGCTCACGAGCGCCGCGAATAACGATAGAAGAATCAGACATGGAAGCTCCTTGCCTCCTATTGCATCGAATCATACTGTCGATGAGTTTAGCGCACTCGACGCGCACAGATGTTCGTAATACAAGATTCGCAGACCTTTAGCTTTGCGTATCGGGTGCTTTGTTTCTCGAAATGTCGTGGAAAGGTTACAGTAATCTACTACTGAACTTAATTTGCTGTAACAGAGGAACGTCCATGACCGAAGATATCCCCCTTGAAATCACTTCGAGCGACATGGCCAATCTGCCCATATTCATCGCCGTCCTTATCGTGGCCACCGTCGTCGTGCGCGTGTATTTTTCAATCAAACACAATGAAAAGCCGCCCATTGCCCGCGTCTTTTGGTGCGCGACGCTCCTCATCCCGCTCGGCATGGTAGCTGCATGGATTACGAATCAATTGCTCGTAAATGAGGACAATTCCCTATGGGTCCTTTCTTATTCGGCGCTCGGTGCTACCGCCGTCATACTTCTTGTCGAGCCCTTGGTTTCGGGACTTATCGACCAAACCGATCTTGCGACGGGAACGGTTGCCTGTATTTGCCGTGACATCCTTGTCATCGCCGCTGTTTCAGCGCTCTCGTTCGTTTCACTCGAAATTGCCTGTAACGAAACGTTCTATCGCATTCCCGCCAACTCATTCGGGTTTTCCGTCGGGCTGCTCGCGACGGTTCTGCTCTCCCTTTATTTGCTGGGACAGCGTCATGGAGGCGTCATGGCCCTCGTGCCCGTCGCCTGTTGCATCCTTGGCATTGCCGAGCACTTCGTCATAACGTTTAAAGGCGAGGCCATCCTGCCAAGCGATATCTTGGCCCTTGGCACCGCAATGGAAGTGAGCGAGGGATACGAGTTTACCTTTACCGCCGGAATCGTAACCTCTCTAGCCCTGCTGGAGATTTCCCTGGGGCTTCTTTCGCTTATCCGACCGAGAAAGCTCCGTACGCCCACCCATGTCTTCCCCGCAATCGCCGCTAACCTCTGCGCTTTTCTGCTAGTGACCGTTGTGGGGCTCTCGGGCTTTTCCAGCATCGACTTGGAGCAGGCGCTGAATTTTGGATTTGACCGTTGGCAGCCCATCACCACGTATGCGTCTCAGGGTTTTATCACTTCGTTCACCGAAATGGTCAACGAGTTGCCCATTGAGAAGCCCGAAGACTATACGCCCGATGAGGCGCAGAGCATCGAGCAGGAGCTCGCCGCCACCTACGACAGCACGTATGGCTCGAGCGAGCAGCGCGCGGCGGCCGTTGCCCAGTTCAATGAAATCAAGCCGACGATTGTTGCCGTCATGAATGAGAGTTTTAGCGACCTTTCGTGCTTTGAGCAGCTCCAGGCGGCCGGGTACACCGGCCCCGCATTCTACAACTCGCTTCCCGACACACTTGTTCGCGGCACCATGCTCGCTTCGGTCGCCGGTGGCGGAACGGCGAACTCCGAATTCGAATTTTTGACCGGAGCGACAACGGCCTTTGTTGGATTGGGCAAAATCCCCTATCAGCTGTATCAGATGAATGGCGTCAACAGCCTGGCAAAGGACCTTAAAGAGCTTGGGTATACCGCTACGGCTATGCACCCGCAAAACCCCGTCAACTACCATCGAGATAAAATCTATCAGCAGCTGGGCTTTGGAGACTTTCTTTCAATCGGCGATTTCGAAGGTGCGTCCTATTACCATGCCGGCGTATGCGACTACGTCACCTACGACAAGATACTCGACCTGCTTAGAACCGACGAAGCCCCGCAGTTCATCTTTGACGTCACGATGCAAAATCACGGCGGCTACGACTATGGCACCGTTCCCGCCGAGGAGCTGACAAACTATTGGGTTGAGGGAGCCAGCGAGGGTGCCAATAGCGCGCTCAACACCTATCTTACCTGCATCAACGCATCCGACCGGGACCTCGAGTACTTTATCAACGAGCTCCGCAATATCGGCAGACCGGTTGTCCTTGTCTTTTTTGGCGACCATCAGCCGAGCGCCGCAACGACTCTCAACGACGAGCTGTACCCCCAGGAAGATACGGCAAGCCACGCTTTCCGTATCTATCAGTCGACATATTTTGTCTGGGCTAACTATGAAATCGCCGGCAATACCGAGCTCAACGTCTACGACACCGTCGGGGCAAACGAGATTGCAGCCATTACCCTTAATAAGATCGGCGCCCCGCTCACCGACTATCAAAAGGCTCTGCTTGCAACAAGGTCAGATGTGCCCACCATCAATGTCGCCGGCTACCTTGGTGCCGACGGGCTGCGCTACGACTTGGAATCTGAAGACAGCCCATACGCCTCGACGATCGACAAGCTGCAGCGCATGCAATACCTCGAGTTCGCCAGCAAAGTTCAGTAAGCCCGCCCATTCGCTTGGACCCATCGTATTGCAAGCACGCTCGGCCCAAATGCATCGCAAATGACTCCCGCTCGCAAACGAGGGTACAATGACGCTCGTGTCACATCACGGGGCTCCGGCCCCAACATATACAAAGGAGTCATACATGGGTTGCGAGCACGCACAGGCCGCCGGCGGACAAACGTCGCCGTCGCAATTTGAGGAGAACACGCTGTCCGAGGTCAAACGCGTCACCGCCGTGCTTTCCGGCAAGGGCGGTGTCGGCAAGTCGTTTGTCACCGGTGCCATCGCCACCGAGCTTGCCCGTCACGGCCACAAGGTCGGCGTCCTCGATGCCGACATCACCGGTCCCTCTATCCCCAAGATGTTCGGTATGAGCGGACGCCACGTCCATGCCCTTGGCAACCTTATGCTGCCCGAAATCTCCGAGCACGGCGTCAAGGTCATGAGCTCCAACCTTCTGCTCCAAAACGAGACCGACCCCGTCCTTTGGCGCGGTCCGGTCATCGCGGGCGCCATTAGGCAGTTCTGGAGCGAGACCTCGTGGGGCCCCATCGACTACCTGCTGGTCGACATGCCTCCGGGAACAGGCGATGTCGCGCTCACCGTCTTCCAGTCGCTGCCCGTCGACGGCATCGTCATCGTCACGAGCCCGCAGGATCTGGTCTCGATGATCGTCGCCAAGGCGGTCAACATGGCCGAGAAGATGAACGTCCCCATTCTGGGCATTGTCGAGAACATGAGCTATATCGAGTGCCCCGACTGCGGCAAGAAGATCGAGGTCTTTGGCAAAAGCAAGCTCCCCGAGGTCGCAGATCGCTATAACCTCGACATCTTGGGCCAGCTTCCCATTAATCCGGCACTCGCCGAGGCCTGCGATAAGGGCGAGGTCGAGACCGCGCTGCCCGATGGCATGTTGCCCAAGGCAGTCTCTGCCGTCGAGGCCATTACCCCGCACGAGACCGACGAGGCCTAAGTGAACACGAGCGCCTTCTATGACGTCCTGGTAATCGGCGGCGGGGCTTCAGGCCTCGCCGCCGCCATTACGGCCGCACGCGCTGGCAAAAGCGTCTGCATCGTTGAGCGCGATGTCGCCTGCGGCCTTAAGCTCCTTGCGACCGGCAACGGCCGCTGCAACCTCTCCAACGAATCGATTGATCCTCAGCGGTATAACCACCCCGCATTCGTCGAATCCGTCATGGGCCCCCAGCCCGAACAAGAGCTTATGGGTTTCTTCTCCTCGCTGGGCATCATGACAACCTCCGAGGAAGGCCGGCTGTACCCGCGCTCCCTTCGCGCCGAATCGGTGCGCGACGCACTTCTCAATGTTTGCAACCGCCTGGGTATCACCTTAATCTGCGGAGCCAACGTTGCCTCGGCACACAAAGCTTCCGAAGGCTGGGCACTCCAAATAGACCGTCCAGCGCGGGCGCTCAAGGCAAAAAAGCACGACGACCGAAAATCGGAGCTCCGCTCGCTTCGGAAAGCGCTCGCCGATGTCCCTCGCAAGAACGAGGCCCTGCAGGCACATGCCGTAATTATCGCCACGGGCGGCAACCCCACCGGTATCGCCGATACGTTTCGCCTCCCCCTCACTTCGCTGCGCCCCATCCTCTGCCCCGTATCGGCAACGGTCGTCGGCGATCGGGCGGCACTCAAGACGTTGGATGGCCTGCGCGTCCGCGCCCACTTGACGCTCGCCCGCAATCATAATGAGCTCTGGCACGAAGACGGTGAAGTCCTGTTTCGAGCCTTCGGTATCTCGGGCGTCGCTGTCTTCAACCTCTCCCGTCGTATCCAGCACGGCGATACGATCCTGCTCGACGTTTTCCCCGACCTCTCCAAAGACGAG
>CATVQO010000015.1 GCA_958346165.1 uncultured Collinsella sp.
TCTACCTGCATGCGCTGGACCTGCTGGGGCTGCCCGCGAATCGCTGCTGCTGCGTCGAGGATTCGGTGCCTGGCATCACTGCCGGCAAGCGAGCCGGCCTGACAGTTATTGCCAAGCGCGAGGAGCGCTTTGGCTTTAGCCAGGATGCCGCGGACAAGATTATCGACCAGCTGCCGGAGCTGCTCACGCTTTCTTAGGAGCGCGGTAGTTGCGCGTTTTTCGGGTCAGATGAGTAAATACCCGACATTTTGGTGCGGCAGCAAGCATACTTTATGCTAATGCGGGCTTAAGGGCTTGTTGAATGCCCTTAAGCCCGCTTTAGACTTAATCGTGCTTGGAGAGGGTATATGCCACCGACTGAAGGGCTAACTGACGGTAAAGCAGCGATACCGCTGTACCAACAGGTTATCGATATCATTAAAAACGAAATCAACTCCGGCGCCTACAAGGCAGGCGCGCGGATACCCAACGAATTCGAATTGGCTGAGAGCTATAAAGTTGGCCGCGTTACCGTGCGACGTGCTATTGAGGAGCTCGTCCAGCAGGGCTATCTAACGAAGCGACAGGGGAAAGGCACGTTCGTCAATGCCCCCAAGCTCAAGCGCAAGATTCGCCAGAAGGATGACGTCCAGAGTTTTTCGGACGCATGCCGCGTTAACGGAATGGAACCGGGGGCGTGCGTCATTTCGAGAAAGATACTGCCGGCAGATTCTACCGAAGCGCAGTTCTTTGGTGTTCCCGTTGGAACTGATTTGATTTGCGTTGAGCGTGTACGTACTGCCGATGGAGTCCCCGTCATGCTCGAGAACAACATATACGTTTACGAGGACAACGCCTATCTATCAACGGCACCTCTATCTAACCAATCCATTTTTGAGTTCGTGCGCAACCGAACGGGCCGCACGCCCGCGTTTACCGACCCGTGCACGCTCGAGATCGCGTGCGCGTCGCCCGAGGTCGCTCGGCTGTTGGCAGTTCCCGTTGGCGAACCCTTGTTTTATATGGAAGCCTTCTTTTTCGATGAGCAACGGCGGCCGTTTATCATCGGTCGTCAGCGGATCGTTGGGTCTCGCTACGTTTTTGACATCTAGGACATTGCGAATGGAAGCGCCCGGTGGATCATCTCACCGGGCGTTTCCATACCGTTCACGGCGCGAACACAACCGTTCAACCGCGTTGCGGCAATCAGTTTGAAATTATCTTGATGAAGGAAAAAGCTGCTGGTAATCTATGGGACGTCATAGAACGTTTGCATTGTGCAAACGTTGAAGCGAGATGCGATGCAGTCTCGAGTTCTTTGGAGGTATCTATGTCAGATACGAAGGCGAAGAAGACAAACAGACGTTTTAAGTTCAAATTACCGCATGTCTATACGATCATGTTCTTGCTGATCGTTGTCTTTGCGGTCCTGACTTGGATCGTTCCCTCTGGTCAGTATCAGCGCAAGACGATTTCGACAGCGGCGGGCGAGCGTGAAGTCGCCGTTGCTGGAACCTATGAACAGGTCGATAAGAACTACACCGATTCCGAGACCGGCGAGACCATCAATCTGGGCCAGGATATCTTCGCGGTTCTGCAAGCGCCCACCAAGGGTATCCAAGAGGCTGCCGACGTCGTTGCGTTCGTCTTATTGATTGGCGGATCGTTCGCAATCATCACCAAGACCAACGCTTTGAATGCCGGCATGAGCCGTGTGATTAAAAAGCTTAAGAACAAGGACATCCTCATCATCCCCATCACGATGACATTGCTGTCCATTTGCGGCACTACGTTTGGTATGTCTGAGGAAGCCCTGCCGTTCTATGCCATCTTCATTCCCATCATGATGGGTATCGGTTATGACTCGATGACGGCATTTATCATCTGCTTCCTTGGTCCTAACCTGGGATATTGTGCTTCGACCATCGACCCGTTTAATGTTTTGATCGCCCAAGGCATCATTGGCATCGAGGGTAATCCGCAACTGTGGCTGCGCGCCGTTTCTTGGGTCATCTTCACTGCCGTCGGTATCGCATGGGCCATGCGCTACGCCATGCGCGTCAAGAAAAACCCCGAGTCGTCCATTGTGTACGAGGACGATAAGCTCAAGCGTATTGAGTTTTCCGTGACCGATGCCTCCATCGAGGAAGAGTTCACTATCCGTCAGAAGCTCGTGCTTATCGATTTTGCTTGCGGTATGGGCATTATCGTCTGGGGCCTTGTTACCCAGGGCTGGTACATGAATGAGATTTCCGCCGTGTTCCTTGGCATGGGCTTGCTTGCCGGTATCCTGGGCGGTCTTGACCAGCAGACGATCGCAGAGGAGTTCGTTAAGGGTCTCGCCGACTTTGCGTACGCTGCCATCGTTATCGGTATCGCTCGCGGTATTCTGGTCATCGCCGAGGGCGGCATGATCATCGACACCATCCTCCAGGCGCTCGCTACCGCGCTCGCCGGTGCACCCGCCGCCGTCTACACCACGTTTATGTATATCGTCCTTGGCCTGCTCTCTTTGCTGGTTCCCTCGAGTTCTGGCCTGGCGGCGCTCACCATGCCCGTTATGGGCCCCCTGACCGAGCTCATGGGCCTCAATCCCGAGGCGGCCGTCACCGCGCTCCAGTTTGCCAACCAGACCATCAACACCATCAGCCCCGTAGCGGGCATGACGGTCGCCGGTCTTGCCGTGGCTAGGATTTCGTTTGGCCAATGGTGGAAGACCATTTGGAAGTTCTTCATTTTCATGGTCGTCTTTGGCGTGATTGTAACGGCAATCTCTGGCATGCTTCCGGTGTAGGTGGTTGTGATGTCTGATCGTTTGACGGTCCTGACGTCTAAGAGCGTCTTTACCGGTACGGGGGACCTGCCGTTTGAAGGTTTCGTAGCGGTCCGTGGCAATCGAATTGAGGCTGTCGGCGCCAAGTGTGAGGTAGCTTCGTATTTGACCCAGGCGGACGAGGTAGTTGACCTGGGCGACCGCACTGTCATGCCTGGCCTGATCGATGTGCATACCTTCTATACAGGTTGGGCGCTGCGGACGTTGGGTTCTGATCTGTTCGGCATCGCTGATGCCAAAGAGGCTGTGTCGCTCTTGCGTGCGTGGAAAGAAGATCATCCGGATTGCGCGGCGGTTTTTGGCCACAACCTACCCGAAACGTTGGCATCGGATGCCGAGAACGCAAATACGGCAGCTGTGTTTGACGATTGTTTTGGCGATATCCCTGTCGTCTGCTTTACACCGGGAGCGGAGACCTGCGTTCTCAATGCTGCCGCCAGTGCGCGATACGGCTTTACGCCCCAGGCGTGCTATGCCGAGAAGATCTGGCGCATGATGAGCGATTTCCTCGCGCTGCCCGAGGTGCGTGCCGGGTATTCGGACTACATGAGCATGCTTAACGAGCGCGGCGTTACCGCCATCAAGGAAATGGCGTTTGATGACTACTACGGCTTTGCCGACGAAATGGCTCGCCGTGAGGAATCTGGTGAGCTGACGGTTCGCGTCTCTATGATGTCGCAGCCGGTGGGCGCCGGTGCAAATCTGGCATATGCCCGCGAGGCGCGAGAGCGCTTCCGGGGACCGTTCGTTCGTTTTTCTGGCTTCAACCGTATGACCGATCGCGGCGTATGGGTGGGGCTTGCCGAGATGATAGACCCCTATGAGGACTCGGCCGATGCGGGCGCTGCCGGCAAGACGGTCGTCGAGGAGCCAGAGTGGGATCTGATTGAGAACGAGCTGCGTGCAATTGATGCTGACGGCTTCCGATATTCCCTGCATTGCCAGGGCGATGGCGCCGTTCGTCGCACCGTGGCGCTCTATGCCTCGCTGCCTCGAGACGAGCATGGACGGATGCTTCGCCGCCATGCGATTACCGATCTCGAGAACTCTGACCCGACCGATCTTGTCGAGTTTGGCAAGTTAGGTGGAATTTGCGAGGTCTATCCGCAGATTCTAACGCTGGACCGGCGCGAGGATTGCCTGTCGATGATGCGTCGACAAATTGGTGAGACGCGACTTTTGCACAGCTGGAATCGCCGCGGCATGGAAGATTCCGGATGCACAGTGTGCTGCGGCACGGATTTGCCGCTGCTGATTCCGAGCCTGGGCGAGTCTATCTACAGCGCGTGCGGCGGATTCTTCGCCGACGGACTGCCCGTGAATGAGGTCAACACGCTGACGCTTGTCGAGCTCTTGCGCGCTTGGACTGCCGGGGGCGCGTACGATCTGATGCGCGAAGACGAGCTGGGTACGCTCGAGGTCGGCAAGCTTGCCGATATCTGCGTGCTCGATCGGGATGTGTTTGACCTCGATTATCAAGACGCACGCGATCTTGTGGTTGATATGACGATGTCGGACGGACAAATCGTGTTCGATCGAAATAAGGAGGCATAAGATGTCTGAATCCAAACCGACGCTGCGCCGCGAGCAGATTGCGGGCATGAATATCCACTACATCATGTGGTCGCTCGATTACTTCCTTGATGTGCAGCAGCGTTTGGGCTTTGAGTCCATTGAGCTGTGGTGCGCAGAGCCGCATGTGACGCTCGACCACACGGGCTACTTTGAGGCTGAGGTCCTGGCGAAAAAGGCTGCAGACCGTGGGCTTAGGTATCGTACTCTGTGCCCCGAGAACGTTGTCTATCCTTGGCAGTACTGCGCACGCAAACCGCTGCATGAACAGCGCAGCCTGGCGTACTTTAAGCACGGCATTGAGCTCGCCGAGGTACTTGGGTGCGACCGTATGTCCGTCAACTCGGGCTGGGGCGACTGGGACGAGGACCGCGAGGAAGCCTGGAAGCGCAGCCGCGAGCACTTGTCCATTCTGGCGGAGTATGCCGGCGAGCACGGTCTGGTGCTTACGATGGAAAGCCTGCGTCCCGAGGAGAGCAACCTTGTGACGACGGTTTCCGATGCGAAGCGCATGATTGACGAGGTCGCGAGCCCGTACTTACAGCCCATGGTTGATACAACCGCGATGGGCGTTGCTGGCGAGACGCTCGAGGACTGGTTTGCCACCTTTGGTGATGGGGCAATTCACGAGATGCACTTTATCGACGGTGACCCGTATGGCCATCTGGTGTGGGGCGATGGCAAGCACGATATGGACGCCTTCGTTGCCACACTCAACGCCCATGGTTTCGACGGCATGCTGGGCCAGGAGATCACGGACGGTCGTTACTACGATGATCCGGCGGCGGCAGATGCCAAGAACATGGCCGCATTCGAGAAATATCTGATTGACTAAAACAACTATCGGCCACGCAACCAACGTCATTGATTGCGGCCAAACAAGAAAGGAACTGGATATGAACGCACACGATCTGATCAAAGAGGCAATTGCCGAGAAGGGCAAGTTCGACAGCGTCTACTGGATTGCTTGCGGTGGCTCCATGATCGATTTGATCCCGGCTCATGAGCTTCTGCAGCGCGAGGCAACCACCTTCACTTCGTATATCTATACGGCTCGCGAGTTCGATATCATGCGTCCGCGTCGTCTGGGCGAGAAGTCCCTGGTCATCGCTTGTAGCCACAGTGGCAACACCCCCGAGGTCGTCGAGGGCTGCGAGATTGCCCTTGCTGCCGGCGCTACGGTGATCGCCCAGACCGACAACGCTGGATCCAAGATCGACTCCGGCAAGTGGACCACGTGGGTCTACCCGTGGGGCGAAGGCGTGCCGCAGGCCGAGGTCCCCGCTGGCATTTCGCTGTCGCTTGCGGCCGAGCTGCTCGATCAGCAGGAGGGCTACGCCGATCTTGCCGATATGTATGCCGGTATCGCCGAGATGGATAAGATTCTTCCCCCGGCACGCGAGAAGGTAAATGCCGAGCTGGGCGATCGTTTTGCCAAGCTTTGCCAGGAGCACGAGTTCTTCTACATTCTGGGCAGCGGTCCCAACTTTAGCCAGACCTACGGTTTCGCTATCTGCTCTCTTATGGAGATGCAGTGGCAGCACTGCAGCTACATCCACTCTGCCGAGTACTTCCATGGCCCCTTCGAGGCTACTCAGGATGGCGTTTTTTACTTCCTGCAGATGGGCTCCAGCGAGTGCCGTGCCATGGACGAGCGCGCCCTGGCGTTCCTTAAGACGCATACCGATACGCTGATGGTGCTCGATGCCAAGGAGTACGGTATGGAAGCCGTGCCGGCGAGCGTCCGTGCCTATCTGGACCCGGTGCTGTTCTACGCCATGAACTGCGAGCTGCGTGCTGCACGCGGCAAGGTGTTTGATCACGATCCCGATTTCCGTCGCTATATGGGTGTTGTCGAGTACTAGAAGGGGCAAAGGCCATGGCATTTAACGTTAACGCGCTCGGATTTGGCGACAACGTCGTCGATCGCTACGAGCATATCCACACCATGTATCCTGGCGGCAACGCGGTTAACTTCGCCGTTTATGCCAAGAAATGCGGTGCCGCACGTTCTGCATACATGGGCATTTTTGGCAATGACGCCGCTGCCGAGCATGTCATTGCAAGCCTCGAGGATGAGGGTATCGAGCTTGACAAGTGCGAGCAGATGATTGGCGAGAACGGAGCGGCTCGCGTGACCGTCGTTGACGGTGACCGTGTCTTCCTCGGCTCCAACGAGGGCGGTATCCGTGGCGATGCGCGCTATGTCCTCGATCGCTTTGACCTTTCGTACATGAAGCAGTTCGATGTGGTTCATTCGGGAAACTATTGCTTTACCGAGCGCGAGCTGCCCAAGTTGAAGGCTGCGGGCGTCACGGTCTCTTTTGACTTTTCAGACGACTCTACCGACGAGTACTACGAGCAGATTGCGCCCTACGTCGATTTCGCTTTCTTTAGTGCGGCGGATGCTGCGAGTGAGGACGAGATTCGCGAGCGTCTGGCATGGGTGAAGGGCCTGGGTCCGCGTTTTGTGTCGGCTACGGCGGGCGCCGAGGGCTGCATTGCTTACGACGGCGAGCGTTATTTCCGCCAGCTGGCTAAACCGGTAACGGACATGAAGGACACCATGGGGGCGGGCGACTCGTTCCTCACCTCGTTTTTGATGTGCTATCTCGATTCCGCCAAGCGCGGTGAGGATGGCGCCGAGGCCATCGAGCGCGCGCTCGACTTTGCTGCCGGGTTTGCCTCGACCGTGTGCGGCATGGAAGGTTCTTGGGGCCACGGAGCGCCAATCGTCGAATAGCTTAAGAAAGCGTACGGCGGTCTGGCTATGAGGCCTTGGACAGCCGATGCAAAACAATAAGCGAAACGCGAAAAGGGGGCTCGCCATGTGGCGGGTCCCCTTTTGAACATTGGAGAAGACCATGGGTATTAAAGCGTGTGCGGCTGGTTTTTGCTGCGCGGACGTCTATCAAAACATCGGCGTGTTCTATCCGACTGGTAATGGCATTGACTGGGGTATCCATCTTGCACGAATGGGCGTTTCGGTATCCGCCGTGTCGGTTGTCGGCAAGGACGAGTACGGAGACAAGATGAGAGAGGCGCTGGCCGCTGAGGGGTTCGATATCTCACATCTGCGGGTGGAAGATGGCGACACCTCGGTGATGCTCATGGCATTGAAAGACGGCGTCGATCGCGTGCATCTCGAGGCAATCGATGGCGTAATGGAGACATATCGACCGAATGAAGACGACCGGGCGTTTATCCTAGAGCATGACATCATCCATACCGACCTGTTTGGTAATTGTTTGGACCTCCTGCCCGAATGGCATGATGCGGGCAAGACGGTGGTTATGGACTTCTCGGTGTTCAGCCAGGATCCCGAATATACATGTGAGGCTCATTTTCCTTACGTTGACTACGCATTCATGTCGTTTGAAGAGGACACTCCGGAGCTACGAGACTGGGTACGCCACGTGCAGGGATTGGGACCGCGCGTTGCGGTTGCCACGCTTGGCGAGAAGGGAAGCATTGCCTATGACGGTGAGCGCTTCTATGAGTGCGGGATCGTACCGGCGGAGAAGGTCGTTAATACCGTGGGTGCCGGCGACTCGTATATTGCCGGGTTTACCAAGGGCGTGATCGATGGCCTTAATATTCCGGCGTGTATGAAGGCGGGCGCTGAGCTGTCGTCCCGAGTGATTGGTTCGTTTGAGCCGTACTAGGGTCAAATGCCTGGAAAGGAGTACGAAATGGTTATCGACATGTTGGTCCATCCTATGCTCTACGGCGAGATCTGTACGCCGGGTGATGAGCCTGATGGATTCGGCTTTTGGTCACGAGAATTTGGTATGGGGCATATGGGCCCCATGGATTGGGATGAGCTTCAAGTCGAGATGGACGTCTGCGATGTGCAGAAGAGCGTGCTCATGCCGCTCGATGTAACCACGGCATGCGGAGGGCACTTTGGCACCAATGACCAGATTGCCATGCTGGTTGCCGCGCATCCCGATCGTCTGTGGGGATTTGCGAGCGTAGACCCGCAGGTGAGCGGTGCCGCAGACGAATTGGAGCGCGCCTTTACCGAGTTGGGGGCAAAGGGGCTTTGCCTGCATCCTGCAAAGCAGGGTTTTGCCCCCGATGATGCTGTGGCCGAGCCGCTTTACGAGCTGTGCGAGCGCTATAACAAGCCGGTGGTTTTCCATGCCGGTATGTCTTGGGAGCCTGGCGCAGAGCTCTCGCGCAGTAACCCGCTTGCATTTGAGCACACAATCGCAACGCATCCAAATGTGCGCTTTAGTTTGGCCCACTTTGGCTGGCCCTGGGTGCGCGAGACCGTGGCGATGCTGCTCAAGTATCCCAACTGCTACACGGACACCTCTATCACTTACATCGATTCGCCCGAGGAGATGATGCAGCGTCTTTTCACGGTCGATATGGGGCCGCTGTGGTATGAGCGCGCGCTATCGCACCAAGTGATGTTCGCCAGCAATACGCCGCGCTTCCGTGCATTCAAACTCAAGCGGGCGCTCGATACCGTGCCCATGCGCGATGATGCGCGAGAAAGGCTCTACTGGGGTAATGCCCTGCGTTTTCTTGAAGGGGATGAGTGAACATGGTGACGCTCGAGACATTGAGCTATCTATCGACTGCTCCGGACCAGTTCATCGATATTACCGAGGACGTGCACGCCGCCATCGAACGCAGCTCGGTGACCAATGGCTTGGCAGCGATTATTTTGTCGCATACGACCTGTGGAATCGTGGTAAACGAGGGGCTGCCCTGCGTGGAGACGGATCTTATGGAGACGCTTGATCGCATCGCCCCACTCGACGCCCCCTATGCGCATGCACACTTCCTGCCGAGCTATGGAGCCACCGGCAACAACTCCTGTGGGCATATCAAGAGCATGATTTGTGGAAACAGTTGCTTCTTTCCCGTCCAAGATGGCCACATCGTGTGCGGAGGTGCCCAGAACATCTATCTTGCGGAGTTTGACGGTCCTCAGAAGCGAAAAGTGTACGTCGAGGTGCTGGGGGAATAACGTTCCTGCAATAACCCTATGAAGGAGCATGTTATGTCGTTTCTAACCTCGATGTTCAAGACCGAAAAGCCGGTTATCGGAATGCTGCACCTGCGTCCTCTGCCGGGCGATCCACTGTATTACCCGGGCGGAAGCGTGTCGCAGGTCGTGGAAGCCGCCAAGCGCGATCTCGAGGCGTTGCAGCAGGGCGGTGTCGATGGCATTTTGATTACCAATGAGCTCTCGATGCCCTATGAGCAGCACGTTTCTCCCTCAACTCTTGCATCGATGGGCTATGTAATCGGGGCTCTGTCCCATGATCTGTCGACTCCTTGGGGAGCTGAGGCTATTTACGATGGTGATGCCACAATCGAGCTGTGCGCTGCCGTCGACGCGCAGTTCACGCGCTGCAATTTTTGCGGTGCCTGGGCCGGTGATCTTGGGCTGATTAACCGAGATTTCGCTCACACCATGCGTCGCAAGGCGGCGCTGCGCCTGGACGATCTCAAGCTTTTTCACTTCATCACGAGCGAGGGGGAGGTTTATCTCAACGACCGCACGACTGCGGACATTGCCGATTCACTTCTCTTTAATTGCCTTCCGGATGCGATGGTCATCGGCGGTTCGGCTGCCGGTCGTGGCGCTTCGGGCGAGCTTGCCGATGAAGTCCGCGAGCGTGTTGGCGAAGTACCCGTGGTATGTGGCACCGGTTGTCGCGAAAATACCGTGGCTGACGTATTTGCTCACTACGATGGCGCGTTTGTCGGCACCTGCTTAAAGCGCGACGGAAAGCTGGATGCCCCGGTTGATGTTGAGCGGGTAGCTCGTTTTATGGCTGCCGCTCGTACGGCGCGAGGGGAGTAGGCACCTATGGCGCTCTATCTGGGTATTGATATTGGGACAAGCGCCTCTAAAGGCGTTTTAATCGATGATCGATGCAACATCATTTGCCAGGCCTCTTGTGGACACGAGACGGAGAACCCGCGTGATGGATGGTACCAGCATGATGCGGAGGCAGTTTGGTGGGGCGATTTTTGCCGCTTGTCGCGCGAGCTGGTGGTGCGATCGGGGGTTAACGCGGCACAGATCGGATGCGTGGGCCTTTCCGCATTGGGTTGCGACTGCGTACCGGTCGACACCGAGTGCAACGCGCTAGCGCCCGCGATTTTGTACGGAGTCGATGCACGTTCGAAGCCGCAGATCGACGAGCTTCTTTCCGAATATGGGTCAGATCGCGCACGCGAGCTTTTCGGGCATGATCCCTGTTCGTCAGATATTGCTCCCAAGATCTTGTGGTTTAAGGAGAATATGCCCGAGGTGCACGAACGTGCCGCGAAGTTCCTGACGGCGTCATCGTTTCTGTGCGCGAAGTTGACGGGGCGTTTTACGGTGGACCGTTATTTGGCGGAGGATTTTCTTCCCCTATACGACCGCTTCACTTGGAAGGTTGATGCTCGGGAATGTGCTCGTTTCTGCCGGCCTGACCAGATGGCGGAGGTAATGTCGGCTACCGATATTGCCGGGGTGATTACTCAGCGTGCGGCTGAGGCGACGGGGCTCGCGGCAGGGACACCTGTCTTAGTGGGAACGGGCGACTCTGGTGCCGAGGCCATTTCGACGGGTGTATTTCGTCCCGGCGATATGATGGTTCAGTTGGGGAGTACGGCGTATTTCATCTATCTAGCTGATCATATGGTCGATGATGCCCGCCTGTGGCCAGGGACGTTTATCATTCCCGGAACTTACGGGATCTGCGCGGGGACCAATACGGCGGGTGCGCTCACATCGTGGCTGCGCCAAGAGCTGTATCGCGACGCCGTGGAGGCCGAGGGCCACGGTGGCCCCGATGCATATTCGGTTATGGCGCATGATGCCGCCGGTGTGGCGCCGGGTGCCGATGGGCTCCTGTGTCTGCCGTACTTTGCGGGGGAGCGCACTCCGCTCAACGATCCCGAGGCGCGTGGCGTCTTCTTTGGCCTGACCGGAAGGCATACGCGAGCCCATATGGTTCGTGCCGCCTTGGAAGGCGTCGCGTATACCGTTGCATCCCATGTCGACATTATCGAGCGAGAACATGGACTGCCAATTGGGCGCATTATGCTTGTCGGAGGTGGAACCAAGAATCCAGTTTGGATGCAGGCTATCGCCGACGTATGTGGGCGCGAGGTCTCGGTTGCCAAGGTTACGGTGGGCGCATGCTTCGGTGATGCCATCATGGCAGCTCTCGCAGGTGGCGCCTATGCATCATGGGATGAGCTCGCCCAAGTCCTTGGCGTTGCGCAAACAATCGTGCCTGATATGACTGCCCACGAGTTATATGCGTCGCGCCGTCATATCTTTGACGAATTGTATGCACGCAACCGTGATCTCATGCACGAATTGGTGTAATGCTGCCGAATTGTACTGTCTTCCAAAATAGGGACTGCGTTGTGCGATTTGCATGCCCCTTGGCATTTTTGCCCACAGGGGTTAGCGAAGGTCAAAAACAGAGTGCGCATTTGCTAAAACTGCCGACTCGATGCGCTTTGCGTCACAGTTTTTGAGTGAGACGATGCGCATCGAGGTCCTTGCGAGCGATCTGATGAGCGACTGCGCGCTTGTTTCTGTGTTTGGTTCGGCTGGCGCATCGGTCTCGAGCAGTAGACGGTCGAGTGGAATCTGCCGGGCATATTCGCGACCGCGCTTGGTGGCGAGCATACGCTCGTTCACGGAAAAATAGCAGTTTGCGTTTCGCGCGCGGGCGAGTTCGTTCGAAGTGCCGCTAAACCAGTGGAAGATGATAGCGGGGGAGTCGGGGTTTGGGATGAGTAGTCCATGCGATTCGAGGACGTCCAGTACGGCTCCTGCCGAACGAACGGCGTGAATTGATATCACGCGCCCGGTAAGAGGATGCTGCACGAGCGTATCGCAGAGCCGGTCAAATGCCTGTATTTGTAGCGGCTCACTTCCGGCAAAGCGTGCGGAAAAGTCGAGTCCCACCTCGCCGATGTAGCACTCTTGGGCAGCAACTTCGCAAAGCAGATCGACTTCGGCAGGACCGCAGCGGCCGTCGGCGAGCCACCAGGGGTGGAGCCCAACGCCAGCGATGATGCCTGGTAGGCGACGGGCGCGCTCGTTTGCGGCCGAAAAGTCGCGTGGGTCGACCCCGCAGTCAAAGAGCCCCAGACCCAACGCCGCCGACTCACTGGCTGCAGCATCGGGGCCGAGCATCAAATCAAGATGACAATGCGTGTCAAAGAATTGCGGTTCCATCGCAGGACATCCTGCTAGTCCAGGCGTTGGCCGTCGGCGCGTACGCGCCCGGTGCCGCGCCCGCTGATCTGACGGATAACCTCGCCGGCGATCATCTGGCCCATGATGGGCGGCATAAAGCTGGCGGTTCCCAGCTCGGTGCGCTCGTGGATGTTGGAAGGGTCGCGGGGCTGTGTCTTAACCGATTCCTCGCAGCTAAACAGTACGTGCAGGCTCTTGATGCCGCGCTTCTTGCATTCTTTGCGCATAATGCGGCTCATGGGGTCACGTACCGTATCGAAGATGTCGGCAAAGCGGAGGCACTCGGGATGGAGCTTGTTGGCCCCGCCCATGGAGCTAACCAAACGAATGTCGTGGTCCTGAGCATATTTGGCAATGGTGAGCTTGGCCGAGATGGTGTCGATGGCGTCGACGACGTAGTCGAGCTTGCCGTCCGTCTGCTCCAAAACGCTCGCGAAGAACTCGTCGATGTTGTCGCTCAGCAGGTATTCGGTGCGTTTGATAGCGGTGGCGGCGGGATTAATGTCGTGGATCATGGCTTCCATAACATCGACCTTGCGCTTGCCGATGGTGCTGTGAAAGGCGATAGCCTGGCGATTGATATTGCTGGGCGCGACGATGTCCTTGTCCAGAATGACGAAATGACCAATGCCGCCGCGGGCGAGCGCCTCGCAGCAATTGGACCCCACACCTCCGCAGCCGAGCATCAGCACCGTAGCATCGGCGAGCTTATCGAGTGCCTCGCGGCCCATGATGATCTCGAGCTTGGTGTCGCGTGTCTCGACGAGAGCGGCAGCGGTTTCGGTCATAGACATCCTCCGATGGGGAAGCGAATCGTGTTTTAGCTATCGTCATTATAGGTAATCGCCATAGGTTGCGATGGCGTTTACTTTGATGTGGTTTGAAGCATTGCGATTAGATAATTAGACAAACATCTAAATATCGAGTATAGTGTGCGCGTCATGAGAGATGATGAGAGGAGGTCTTATGCCGGGAGAGGGTTTTAAGGCGCTGGCCGATCCTACACGGCGTCACATTTTGGAACTGCTGCGCGAGGGCAATTGCACGGCCGGGGAGCTTGCCGAGCATTTTGACATCAGCAAGCCGTCATTGAGCCATCACTTGGCGACGCTCAAAAACGCCGGGTTGGTGACCGACGAGCGCCATGGCCAAAACATCGTATACAGCTTAAACACCACCGTCATGCAGGACTTGATCGGTTGGTTTATGGGCTTTACAAACACGGAAGGTGATAAGGATGAATAACGAAAACAAGGGCATTCACGCCACGGGGGTATCGCGGCGTGTGTGGATTGCGCTGATCGCTCTGTGCGTCGCCAATGTCGTAGTGCACCTCATAGTGATGCCGAGCTTGCCTGCGCAGATTCCCACGCACTGGGGAGCGAACGGCGCCGTCGACGGTTGGGGCCCTAGCTGGATGGCCTCCGCGCTCGGCGTGCTGCCTCTGGCACTTCTTGCAATGTTCCGCGTGGTGCCGCACATCGATCCCAAAGGTGAGGCATATCGAACCTCGGGCAAGTTCTATCAGGGCTTCGTAATCGCCTTCACCTTGTTCATGTGCGCCATAAGCTGGCTGGGAGAGCTTACGGTCTGGGGCGTGGTGCCGGCGGTCGGTTCGGTCAACGTGCTGATTTCCGGTGCTATCGGTTTGCTGTTCATCGGCGTAGGCAACTACTTGCCGCGTGTGAAGCAGAACTATACGCTCGGTATCAAGACACCTTGGGCGCTTGCCGATCCCGAGAACTGGCGCCGTACGCAGCGTTTTGGCGGCGCCTGCTTTATGGTGCTGGGTATTGGCCTGATTGTGATGGGCGTGGCAGGCAGCGTGCTTTCGAGTGAAGTCGTCGCCGCGGTGATTGCGGTTCTGGCGTTTGGTTCGGTTGGAGCCGTCTACGTCTACTCGTATCTGTTGTGGCGCAAATCGCAGCGAGCCGCTCGTTAAGGTTGCGGAAAACTAGCGTACGCAGTTCATAGTATGTTCCGGGGGACTTTTCCCAGGTAGTATTAGGGGCGTGGGCAACCATGCCCCTTTTTCGTTAAGTTTCAGAGCTGGTTTCCTCATTTCGTTTCCACTAAAGCGAATCAAGAATAGGGAAACAGCAGGTAGAAAGGATAGAACAGACATATGGCGGAGTTTATCTACCAGATGTATCAGGCTCGCAAGGCCCATGGCGACAAGGTAATCCTTGACGACGTGACCCTGAGCTTCTACCCCGGTGCCAAGATCGGCGTCGTGGGCCCCAACGGTATGGGCAAGTCGACCCTGCTCAAGATCATGGCCGGTATCGAGGAGGTCTCCAACGGCGATGCCAGGCTCACCCCCGGCTACACCGTGGGCATCCTGCAGCAGGAGCCGCCGCTCGACGATGACAAGACCGTCATCGAGAACGTGCGCATGGCGTTTGGCGACATGATCGCCAAGGTCGATCGCTTCAACAAGATCGGCGAGGAGATGTGCGACCCGGACTGCGACATGGACGCCCTCATGGCCGAGATGGGCAAGCTCCAGGACGAGATCGATGCCGCCGACGGCTGGGATATCGATTCCAAGCTCGGCCAGGCCATGGACGCCCTGCAGCTGCCCGATTCCGACATGCCGGTCAACGTGCTTTCCGGCGGCGAGCGCCGTCGTGTTGCCCTGTGCAAGCTGCTGCTCGAGGCTCCCGACCTGCTGCTGCTCGACGAGCCCACGAACCACCTGGACGCCGAGTCGATCCTGTGGCTCGAGCACTTCCTGCATAACTATCAGGGCGCGGTGCTTGCCGTCACACACGATCGCTACTTCCTGGATAACGTTGCCGAGTGGATCTGCGAGGTCGACCGCGGTCACCTTTATCCCTACAAGGGCAACTACTCCACGTATCTGGAGACCAAGGCCGCGCGTATCGAGGCGCAGGGCAACCGTGACGCCAAGCTCGCCAAGCGCATGGAGGCCGAGCTCGAGTGGGTACGCAGTTCACCCAAGGCTCGCCAGGCCAAGAACAAGGCTCGTCTGGCTCGCTACGAGGAGATGGAGGCCGAGGCCCGCGCAAGCCAGAAGCTCGACTGGACCGATATCCGCATCCCTGTGGGCCCGCGTCTGGGCAACAAGGTGCTCGAGGCCCATCACCTGCACAAGGAGTTCGACGGTCGCGTGCTCATCGATGACCTTTCGTTCACCCTGCCGCGCAACGGCATCGTGGGCGTGATCGGCCCCAACGGTGTCGGTAAGACCACGCTGTTCAAGACGATTGTGGGTCTGGAGCCGCTGACTTCGGGCGAGCTCGAGGTGGGCGAGACCGTCAAGATCTCCTATGTCGATCAGAACCGTTCCGGCATCGACCCCGACAAGAACCTGTGGGAGGTCGTCTCGGATGGCCTGGACCACATGATGGTCGGCGAGACCGAGGTTCCGAGCCGCGCGTACGTGGCGAGCTTTGGCTTTAAGGGCCAGGACCAGCAGAAGCGCGCTGGCGTACTTTCCGGTGGCGAGCGCAACCGTCTGAACCTGGCGCTTACGCTCAAGCAGGGCGGCAACCTGCTGCTTCTCGACGAGCCCACGAACGATCTCGACGTCGAGACGCTGTCCTCTCTCGAGGCGGCACTGCTCGAGTTCCCGGGCTGCTCGGTGGTCATTAGCCACGACCGTATGTTCCTGGACCGCGTCGCCACGCACATCCTGGCGTGGGAGGGCACCGACGAGAACCCGGGCAACTGGTATTGGTTTGAGGGCAACTTTGAGGCCTATCAGGCCAACCGTATCGAGCGCCTGGGCGAGGACGCAGCCCAGCCGCATCGTATCCACCGCAAGCTGACGCGCGATTAGTCGAGCTCAGGTGACCTAATGAGAAAGGGACGATAACCTTGAGGGTTATCGTCCCTTTTTGTTACTTGGTGGAAGGCTCGTCTTTGTCGATAGCCCAGGTGGCTCCGAGGCCGCCGGTGGTGTTGCGGCGGATGCGCACGGTGACTTCGTGGCGCTCGCCGGCCTGCGTGTAGTGCAGGGGGAAGCTTGCGCGGTTTCGCGCGGCCTCGATGGTACCGCGCTCGCGGGCGATCCAGTAGTACTCGCCGACAATGCCGAGGGTGTCGGCGCCGTAGGGGAGATAGGTCGATAGCTGGTGCAGAAGCGGGCCGGGGCAGAAGACCTCGGTTGCGAAATCGATGGGGAAATCCTCAGGGATGGTCGGTGCTGCAGGTGCGGGGGTTGGGGCCGCCGCGGGTGCCGAAGCCGGTGCCGGTGCGGGAATTTGGTCGCAAGCAGCGGTGGGCACGGATTCGATGACGGGTGCGGGCTCCGGCGTCGTTTTCGGCTTGAACGTGGAATCTGCGGGCTTCACGGTGACGGGCGCGTCTGCAGCTGTAGTTTCAACCTCAACCTGCGTCGCGTTCTCGTTCTCGACGCTCGACTTTGCCTCGA
>CATVQO010000016.1 GCA_958346165.1 uncultured Collinsella sp.
TGTTCGTGCGGAACTCATTGAGAGGCAAGGCCCTGCGCCCGGCCCCTCGGTTCCGCAACGACTCGGCCGTTCGGGTCAGGCGGGCTGATATAAATAGAGTGAATGGGCGTGCCGTTGGCGCGTCCATTTTTGTGCGGGTGACAAAGGGACTGTCCCTTTGTCACATTGCAATAAATGTGATGAAAGTGTGGCGAAATGAGCTTAAAACTTCCGTAAATGTGATAAATGTCACGTTTTACCTAGGGTAAAATGTGGGAAATATCACGTTTACGGAAGTTTCTTTGCGGGAGGTTCGTCCATGCAGCGAGATATCATTGCCAAGCTTAACGCTTGGAAAGCGTCAGAATATCGTAAGCCGCTTATCCTTAAGGGGGCGCGCCAGGTTGGAAAGACGTGGGCGCTTAAGGAGTTCGGCCGAACCTCGTACATCAATTTTGTGTATCTGACGCTCGAGGAGCCGTCACCTGGGGTACAGAGCGAGTACGCTCAGTTTTTCGAAGGTACGCGCGATCCTCGACGGATCATCTCAAATCTTTCCCTGGCACTTGGACAGCCTATCGATCCCGGCAAAACGCTGCTTATTATTGATGAGATCCAGGATTGTCCTTCTGCAGTCGGTGCCCTTAAATACTTCTGTGACGAGGCCCCCGAGTATCACGTCGCATGCGCAGGGTCTTTGTTGGGCGTTCGCTTGTCCCGTGAGACCAGCGCTTTTCCGGTGGGAAAGGTCGAGTTCATGGAGATGCGCCCCATGAGCTTTTCCGAGTTTCTGAAAGCCGAGGGCGCTGCAAACTACGACGAATACCTTGGCGGCCTGGATCAGATCGAAACAGTGCCCGATTTCTTCCATGTCCGTCTCGTCGAGCATCTTCGTCGTTATTTTGCATGCGGCGGCATGCCAGAGGCTCTTGGCCGGTGGGTGGAGACGGGCGATATCGTTCAGGTCGATAAGGTGTTGTCTGATCTCTTGGATTCCTACGAGCGCGATTTTGCCAAGCATGGTGGCCGTGCGCAGTTCGCCAAGCTTTCGCAAATATGGAACTCGATTCCAGCTCAGTTGGCGCGCGAGAACAAAAAGTTCGTTTGGGGTGCGGTGCGCGAGGGGGCTCGTGCTCGAGAATACGAGGATGCTCTGGAATGGCTTGCCGATGCTGGGCTCATCACGGCGGTTCGCCTTAATGCTGCCGGTGGTGTGCCGCTCTCTGCGTACGATGACCTCAAGGCATTTAAAGTCTACTGTCTTGATGTCGGCTTGCTGCGCCGCATGGCAAGGCTGGATGCGTCCGCTTTTGCCATCTCGGATGCGCTATTTTCGGAGTTCAAAGGTTCGTTCGCCGAGAACTATGTGCTTCAGGCATTACTTTCACAGTTAGATGCTGCTCCGCGTTACTGGACAAACGAGAAGCCGAAGCACGAAGTCGATTTTTTGATTCAAGTCGGAAACGAAATCGTTCCCGTCGAGGTCAAATCGGGAGAGGTCGTTCACTCCAAGAGCCTTAAGTACTATGCCGACAAGCATGCGGAGACGACTCCATTGAGGGTCCGCTACTCACTTAAGAACCTAAAGCTCGACGACGGGGTGCTCAACATTCCGTTGTATTTGGCTGATCGATCTGTCCCTCTTATCAAAAAGGCGCTTGATTGTGCGCATCTTGACGTTTAGATCCTGGGTGAGCTGACGGGCGGTGGCTAATTAATCGCTCCGTTACGGCCAGGGAGCTTGGGCCTTAGCGATGCTTGCTTCGCCAAGCGGTGGGGGTGGTGCCGGTGTATTGTTTGAAGGCTTGGGTGAAGGCGGCCTGCTGAGGGTAGCCTAGACGCTCTGCCACCTGCGCTATCGTGAGCGCGCTATCGGCCAAAAGGTCCTGTGCTCGCTCCATGCGGCGTCTGCGAATGTAGGCGCCCAGGGACTCGCCAGTTTGGGCCTTAAAGGTGGCGCATAGTTTGGAGCGGCTTGTGTAGAGCCTCTCGGCCACCTCGTTGATACCCACACGTCTGCCTTTGTCGAGCGCGCGCTCAATCATTGCCGTTGCTTCTTCGGCAATGGTTATGCTGACGCGTGTGTCTGCCGCCTGCCGCGCCTGCCTGTGGGCCGCGCGCGAACAGGCGAGCTCCGCGACCATGGTCTCCACGATGCCCTGCATATAGACGTGTCCGCCTACGGTGCGGGCGCGGTCCTCGTTAATCCGGCGCAGCGTGTGGCAGATGGCAGACGTCGCTTCCTCGTGCCATGACTCGGCAAACGCCTCAAAGATTCCCGCGAACTCGGTGGGATAGCGGTGCTCCAGTTCGTCAAAATATCCAGGCAAAAAGAGCACCGAGCGCGAGTGATAAAGCTCCCCCGCAAACAGCGGGCTTAATTCCTCGCCACAGCTATCTTGGATAAAGCTGCAAACGGCATTGTTTGGCCACGGTCCATGCAATGGTTTGAGGTTCGCGGGCGTTATGCCAGCCTCGGGCATGCATGTAAGCGTGGGCGCGCTGACTTCGCTCACGCAGGCGTATGGCTCGGGTGTATATTCGGCCAGGTACATATCGTGCGTCGGGGTGATGAAATGCTCCATGACGATGCAGGCAGGGGAGAGAGGCATGATCCATGCGCGGCCGTGCGCCCGGTCGTTTGCCACCTCGCCGGTAAAGACGGCGCCCTTGCCGGTAAGCTCCAGGCCAAACTGCTCAAATTGCGGTGCGTAGAGCTCGGTTATGTCGGTCGCTGCCCGCCGTATTTGCAAAAGCGTCCCTTTCCTTTGCAGAAACGTCCACGCCTGGCTTGATTGTGAGCCATGGCTAACACATCAATGATAAGTTCATTACGGTTAACTCTCAAGCCGTTAGAAAGGAATCTCATGGCAAAGGGATCAAAAAGGGAAGGCGGCGGTATCGGCGAGCTGCTTGCATATGCCGGCGACCGTAAATTCCTAACGTATTTGGGCATGGCGCTCTCGGCGCTCTCGCAGCTGCTGAGCTTTGGCCCGTACGTGTGCATTTGGCTTGTCGCGCGCGATCTGATTGCCGTGGCACCTAACTGGAGCGAAGCCACTAACATCGCGATGTACGGTTGGTGGGCCGTGGGGTTTGCCCTGGCAAGCATCGTAGCTTATTTCGTGGGGCTCATGTGCACGCATCTGTCCGCGTTTCGCTGCGCGTCCAATATCCGCAAGACTACGAGCGAGCACCTGCTTAAGCTGCCGCTTGGCTATTTTGACACGCACGCCACCGGTGAGCTGCGCCGTATTGTAGACGGATGCGCCGCCTCCACCGAGACCCTGCTCGCGCACATGCTGCCCGATATCGCAGGCGCCGCCGCCATGGTCGTGGGCCTGCTCGTATTGCTTTTCGCCCTCGATTGGCGCTTGGGCGCGGCATGCCTTATCTCGGTCGTCGTTTCGTTTGGCGCCATGGCCACCATGATGGGCGGCAAGGGCGGCGAGTTTATGAAGGCCTACATGGGGGCGCTGGTCAAGATGAACAAGACCGGCACCGAATACGTACGAGGCATCCCCGTGGTCAAGGTGTTTCAGCAGACGGTCTACTCCTTTAAGGCCTTCCACGATGCGATCGCCGAATATGCCGACATGGCGCAAAACTATGCGGGCACGTTCTGTCGAGGTCCGCAGGTGCTCAACCTTACCGCGCTCAATGGCCTTGTGACATTCCTGCTGCCCGTGGCGTTGCTGTTGGCGCCGGGCGAGACGGACTTCGCGCATTTTATGGCCAACTTCACGTTTTACGCGATATTTTCGGCCGTGGTGCCGACGGCCATGACCAAGCTCATGTTTGTGGGCGAGGCCTCTCAGATGAGTGCCGATTCGCTGGCTCGTATTCGAAGCGTCATGGATTCCAAACAGCTCTCCGTGCCCGCCCAACCCAAGCACCCTGCCGGCGGCGACGTGCGATTTGAGGACGTGAGCTTTACGTACGAGGGTGCCGAAGCACCTGCCGTTAGCCATGTAAGTTTCAGCGTTCCCGCTGGTAGTTCCCTTGCGCTTGTGGGTCCTTCGGGCGGCGGCAAGTCAACCTGCGCAAGCCTGATCCCGCGTTTTTGGGATGTCTCTTCGGGTCGAGTGCTCGTAGGCGGTGTGGACGTTCGCGATATGGATCCGCACGAGCTTATGGACCAGGTCGCCTTCGTGTTCCAGACCAATCAGCTGTTCCGGCAAACACTTGCCGATAACGTGCGCGCCTCCAAGCCTACGGCCACTGACGACGAAGTGCGTGCGGCCCTCTCCGCAGCTCAGTGCGACGACATTGTGGCCAAGCTTCCACAGGGCATCAATACCATGCTCGGTGCTGGCGGAGCATATCTTTCGGGCGGCGAGGTCCAGCGCGTGGCACTCGCCCGAGCGATCCTTAAAGACGCGCCTATCGTGGTGCTCGATGAGGCCACGGCGTTTGCCGACCCCGAGAACGAGGCACTCATCCAGCGCGCCTTTAGCAAGCTGGCGGCGGGTCGCACGGTCATTATGATTGCGCACCGACTCTCGACTGTAGTGGGCGCAGACCAAATCGTGGTGCTAAACCAAGGCAGCGTGCAGGAGTCGGGTACCCATGCCGAGTTGCTGTCCCAAGAGGGTCTGTATGCCAAGATGTGGGCCGAGTACGAGCAAGCCGCGAGCTGGAAGATTACTACTGCGAGCGCGGATACCGCCGTCACGAAGGGAGGCGAGGCCTAAATGTTCGCCTCATTCCAAAAGAAGTATTTCCTATCCGATAAAGGCATCGCCGGCGTAAAACGCGGTATTTTCTGGACCACGCTCACCAATCTCATTACCATGGCCGGCATGGGCTTTTTATTCCTGGTCATGGCCGGTTTTGTCGAACATCTCGCCACCGGCGCCGACCTGCCGGATGCCCTGCCGATCGTGGGCGGCCTCCTGGTCTTTTTCGTGCTGCTCTTTGCCTCTAACTGGCAGCAGTATTACTACACCTACTGCATCTTTTACGAGGAGTGCGGCAAGCAGCGTATGGAGATTGCCGAGCGCTTGCGCAAACTGCCGCTGTCGTTTTTTGGTCGTCGTGATCTGGCCGATTTAACCGAGACCATCATGGGTGACGTCCAGGCCATGGAGCACGCCTACAGCCACGTGCTGGGAGAGCTTTGGGGTGCCATCATCGCAAGTGCCATTGTGTTCGTGGCGTCGCTGTTCTTTTGCTGGCAGCTGGCGATTGCGGCGTTTTGGAGCGTTCCCGTGGCCTTTGCCGTGCTGTATCTAACACGCGGCCCCATGACCCCGGTGTTCGATCGCGTGCGCGCCGAGAAGGTCAAGGTCACCGAGGCTATTCAAGAGACGCTCGACTGCGTTCGCGAGATCCGCGCCACCAACCAGGAGGCTCATTATCTTGAGGGACTCAACGCCGTGATCGATGCCGAGGAGCGCGAGACCACCAAGGGCGAGCTCGCTATAGGGCTTTTGGTCAACTCCGCCTTTGTCATCCTGCGTCTGGGCATTGCCACCACGCTGGTTACGGGCGCCGCGGTGGTCGCCTCCGGGCAGGTCGACTTTTTGGTGATGTTTGCCTTCCTACTTATGGTGAGCCGTATCTATGCGCCCTTTGACCAGGCGTTAATGTTAATGTCCGAGCTGTTTGCCGCTGAGTCGTCTGCCAAGCGCATGCGTTCCATCATGGAAGAGCCTGTGGCGCGGGGCAGCGAGAAATTTGAGCCCGTGGGCCACGATGTGGTGTTCGATCACGTGGCATTTGGCTATGGTGCGGGCGAGGACGGCCGCGCCGGCGAGAAAGTTCTTACCGATGTGAGCTTTACCGCCAAGGAAGGCGAGGTTACGGCACTGGTCGGTCCTTCGGGTTCCGGTAAGTCTACGGTGAGCCGCCTGGCCGCGCGCTTTTGGGATGCCACCGAAGGCACGGTCACCGTGGGTGGCGTGGATGTTGCGAGTGTGGATCCCGAGGTGCTGCTGCGCGACTACGCCATCGTGTTCCAAGACGTGCTGCTTTTTGACGACACGGTGATGGGAAACATCCGCCTCGGGCGTCGCGACGCCACCGATGAGGAAGTGCTTGCGGCCGCGCGTGCCGCCAACTGCGACGAGTTTGTGAGTCGTATGCCGCAGGGCTACGACACCATGATCGGCGAGAACGGTTCCAAGCTGTCCGGCGGCGAGCGCCAGCGCATCTCTATCGCCCGCGCGCTGCTCAAAGACGCGCCCATCGTGCTGTTGGACGAGGCGACGGCAAGCTTGGATGTAGAGAACGAGACCGTGGTACAGCAGGCACTCTCCCGTCTGCTTGCAGGTAAGACGGTTATCGTTATTGCCCACCGTATGCGTACGGTGGAAAATGCCGACAAAATCGTTGTGCTCAAGGATGGAGTGGTTGCCGAACAGGGCATCCCGGCGCAGCTCAAGGCGGCAGGTGGTGAATTCGCCCGTATGGTTGCGCTGCAAAAGGAAGCGGCGGCCTGGCAGCTGTAGGAATATGACAAAGGGGCAGTTCCTTTGTCATATTGAGTTCACCCCCAAAGTTTCCAAAAAGTTAGCCATTGTTGACCAAATAGTTATACTAAACTGTTCTCAAAAGCGTGCTCGAGCAAACTTGTTTACTCGGGTGCTGAGGCACCGTGCCGCGTCCAATGCGGCAAAAGGGAGAAGCAACATGAAGAAGTCGACGTTCAATACCCTGCTTGTCGGTGGCGGTTTTCTGCTTGGCACGGCCGGCATCAAGCTGCTTACCAGCGCTCCGGTCAAGAATGCCTGCGTGCAGGGCATCGCGTGCGGTATGCGCGTCAAGAACTGCTACCAGGACATGGTCGAGCAGGCCAAGGCTAATGTCGACGACATGGTTGCCGAGGCGGCCTACATCACCCAGAGCGAGGCCGCTGCTGACGAGGCAGCCGAGTAACGCTCCCAGGCACAAACTATGAGATTCTCGATTATTAGCGAGATCCCCGGCAGGACCCGTCTTCAATTGGCGGGTCCTGTGCCAGAGAGCGATCTCGATGCGCTTCTTAAGCTCAGCGGCGATATCGACGGCGTGCACAAGGTGCGCGTTTATGGCCGTATTGGCCAGATGGCGCTGGAGTACGACGAGCCGCGCCGCGCGAGCGTGCTCGACGCCCTGGGCGCACTCGATGCTCAAGCTATCGCCGATGCCAAGTCGGGTTACGTGATGCAGCTTGAGCCACGCAAGCACAAACTCGTTATGGACCTGGCGACACTCGTCGGTGCCCATTACGCACGTCGCTGGTTCTTGCCGACGCCGCTGCGTGCCATCTTTGTCGTGGCCGGTTACATGACCTTTTTGCGTGCTGCCCTTCATGAGCTGGCGCAGCCGCGTCTGACCGTTCCTGTGCTCGACGCTTCGGCCATCGGCATTTCGTTTGTCAAACGCGACGTCGACACCGCGGGCCAGACGATGTTCCTGCTCAACGTGGGCGAGCTGCTCGAGGACTACACGCGCGCCATGAGCGAAAACGAGCTCATCAACTCGCTGCTCGACGTGCCCGATAAGGCACAAAAAGTGGTCGGTGACACCGAGGTAAGCGTTGCCGCCACCGAGCTTGAGCCCGGCGATCTGGTCGCCGTGCGCACCGGCATGTCCATCTGCATTGACGGCGTGGTCGAGCAGGGGAGCGCCATGGTCAACCAGGCGACCCTGACCGGCGAGCCGCTGGCCGTTGAGCGCAGCGCGGGCGACGACGTGTTCGCCGGAACCGTCGTGGAAGACGGCAGCATCTTGGTGCGCGTGCGCGCCAACACGGCGCAGACCAAGCTGCGCTCGATCGTCTCGCTCGTGCAGACGGCCGACTCGCTCAAGTCCGAGGGTCAGTCGCATATGGAGGACCTTGCCAACAAGATCGTCCCGTGGAATTTCCTGCTTGCGGGTTTGGTTGCGCTTACCACCCGCAGCCTCATCAAGACCTCGGCGGCGTTGATGGTCGATTACTCGTGCGCACTCAAGCTCACGGGCTCCGTCGCCGTTATGACTGCTATGAGCGACGCCGCCAAGATGGGCGTCATGGTCAAGGGCGCTAAGTATTTTGAGTCGTTTGCCAAGGCCGACACCATTGTGTTTGATAAGACCGGCACGCTCACCGAGGCGCAGCCGCGTCTTGCCTGCGTGCTGACCACCGATGGCTGGAGCGAGGACGAGATTCTGCGCCTTTCTGCCTGTCTGGAGGAGCATTTCCCGCATCCGGTGGCACGCGCCGTGGTCAATGCCGCCCGCGAGCGCGGGCTCGAGCACCGCGAGCGCCATGCTGCCGTTGAGTACATTGTGGCGCACGGCATCGCTTCGTCCATCGAGGGGCGTCGCGCCATCATCGGCTCCGCTCACTTTGTGTTCGATGACGAGGGCGCACAGCTCGAATCCGACATTAAGGAGCAAATCGAGCTCCAGATGCAGGGCCTGTCGCCGTTGTATCTGGCGGTCGACGGCACGGTTGTGGGCGTGCTCGGTATCGAGGACCCGCTTAAGCCCGGAGTGCGCGAGGCCATCGCCGATCTGCATGCGCTGGGTGTCAAGCATGTCGTTATGCTCACGGGCGATTCCGAGCGCACGGCCGAGCGTATTGCTCGCGCGGCTGGTGTCGATGAGTTTAAGGCCGAGCTGCTGCCCGAGGACAAGTACGCCTATGTGGAGCGGATTAAGCGCGAGGGGCGCCACGTTGCCATGGTGGGCGACGGCGTCAACGATTCGCCGGCGCTCGGTTTGGCCGACGTGGGCCTGGCCATGGGTGGCGGAAGCGACATCGCCAAGGAGGTCGCCGACATCATCCTGACCGATACGGATCTGGCCGCAATCGTGCGTCTGCGCCGTATGAGTCAGGGGCTTATCGACCGTCTGACGAGTTCATATTCCAAGGTGATGCTCACCAACTCGGCGCTGTTGGCATTGGGTATTACCGGCATGATTACTCCGCAGACGTCGTCACTGCTGCACAACGGCTCGACGATCGCCTACAGCCTGAGCAACGCAAAGGCATATCTGCGCTAGCGCTTTTACTTAAGTTTTTGGCCTGCATTTGGGCGGTGTTGCAGCCGCCAGAATGCAGGCCTTTTGCGTTTGACCATGTGCTAGCAGAAATATATAGTTGTGCTAGCTTAGATAGCAAAAGTCGAAGGTGAGGTTGAGATGGGTGCTGTTAGCGGCATGGCGCAGGTGAACGTTCGCGTGGATCGCCAGGTCAAGAACCGTGCCGAGGAGGCGCTGCGGCTTTCGGGCGGGTCGCTGCCCGAGCTCATCAAAAAGGTGGTGGCCAAGGTCGCGCAGGGTGGCGGGCAGTGCGAGGAAGTGCTTGCGGCCGTCGACAACCGGCAGCAGGCCGTCGCGCCCGATACTCCGTTCGCCGCATCATGGGCGGCGGCGGATCAGCTTTATGCAGATTTGGGCATCGCTACGTCGCCCGTATCCGACGATCGCGATTGGGACACAATCTATTCCGAAGCCATGGACGAGCGCTATCGCCAAAAGGGGATGATCCTGTGAGCGGGGCTCTCCTCAAAATAATGGTGGATGCCAACGTATGGGTTGATTCGTTTTGCGCCGACCATGCCGAGTCGCTTGCCGCACGTGCGTTTATTGGGCAGGCGACGGAGGCGGGGGCATTGCTGTTCTTTCCGGTGCATATCGCCAAGGACGTGCTGTACGTTGTCCAACACGAGCTGAAGCGTAGCGTTCTTGCCAGTGGGGGAGCGCTCGACGAGGCATCTGCCCGCGCAATTGGCGATGCGGCGTTGGCGTTTGTTCGGAACATGACCGAAAACGCCACGGCCGTGGGCGCTGATGCATCCGATCTGTGGCTAGCCGACAAATATCTGACGCTCCATCGCGATTACGAGGACAACTTGGTGCTCGCCGCGTGCAAGCGCGCACAGGTCGATTACTTGGTGACCAACGATCCCAAGCTGCTCGAACATGCCGATCTTGCAGCAAAGACCCCGCGCCAAATGATGCCGATTCTTGCTTTAGCCGAACACGGCGGCGCGGCTATCGGTTGACGCGAACTGTTTGCGGGCCTCTTGGACGACGATGCGCCAAGGGACCCGCGTCTGCTATTTACAAAAGCTCGGCCTTAATGGCGGGACTTTCTGCGAGCTGCTCGGCTGCCTTTTCGTCGGAACCGTTTAGTGCTGCCAGGCTGCGGTAGACCCACTCGTTGACCTGGGTGTTCTTGACGCCTGCGGTCTGCATAAGGGCGCCTGCCTCGCGGATTGCTGCGAGCAGATCGGCTTTGGGACCCGCGAGCTCGACCTCGATGCCGTGGTAGGCGGTCACGCCGCGGTTCTCACTCACGTGGTCGATAAAGCCCTCGACGGTCTCAAGCTGCTGGGCGAGAGCTGCATCATCGTCAGCGTCCAGCGCGACGAGTGCGTTCGATACCGTGAGAGCGGGATGTCCGCAGGGGACAAAGCCTTCGATGACATCCATAGCTTCGGTAATGGTTGAGCCCAGACCTGCGAGGGCATTGACGAGTTGCTGCTTGGTATCCATAACGGTCCTTTCGACGGGCAATTTTGCTTGGCGAAAATATACGTGACGCGATCGGTAGCAAAAATGCGAAGTGCGGCGCACATTGGGGTCTTCACAGCTCGTGCATAGAACAACTGTCCGCTTTCAGAACGTGGTAAGATAACTCATCACAAGCGGGGCTCGCCCCGTATGTTCCTTGAAAAGTCGACGGGTGTTGGGTGCTCGTGCCCAATGCCATCCAGACTTCCCGACATTCGGGGGCGACTGGTTTCGACACGATAGCTCTGAGAGAGGAAGCAAGCCGAGGTCTCCTCGCCTCGTTAAACAGGGGTACCGTCAAATTGAATTGACAACAACTCTTCTTTTGAGCCTATGGCTCTCGCTGCTTAGTTTATAGCGGCGCGTCAACCCGGTGATTTCCCCGACACCGGCGCGACGTCATTTTAGGGGAATGCTCCCGCGCACGTAATCGGTATGGCGCGGGCTAAGACCGAACCGGTTGGGATGCCGCGAGCGTGTCGCTGCGCGCAAAGCGTCCGAGACTAAACCAGCGACTGAGCTTGGAGATGCCAATCAGGGGGCTTTCGTGGACCGGAGTTCGATTCTCCGCGCCTCCACCATAAGTAACAGGCAGGTAGAGAAGTGTCTCTACCTGCCTTTTTATTTCTAGTCCGCACCGCGGAGAATCGAACTCTATGCAGGGCGCGAGCGTTAAGCAAACGCGAAGCGTTTGTAGCGAGCGGGCGAGGGCGCCGGCAGGCGGCCGAAGCCGGTGCGGATTTGCGAAGCAAATACGCGGATTCTCCGCGCAAAGTCGCGACCAGATATAGATGCGATGCCGATTAAGCTCCGGCTGCCCATGCCCCGCACCAACGCAAGCCCCAAACCGCGGAGAATCGAACTCTGAGCAGGGCGCGGGCGTAAAGAAAACGCCTTGGCAACGCAGACCGGGACACGCTTTCCCGATGGCAGCCCAGGCGGAAAGCACGTCCCGGAATCCGCGCTCAGACTGGGACGTAGTTTCCGGATGGCGCCTCAAGCGGAAACCGCATCCCGGAATCTAAGCTCGGAATGGGATTCATTTTCCTGATGGTGGGCTCAGCGGAAAATGAGACCCGGAATTTGCTCTGAGAACGGGACACACTTTCCGCTTCACTTGCCGCCTCAAAAAACCTGCGCGCTCGCCATTCCAAAACTGGGTAGAAGAAGGCCAAAACGCAATCGCAGGAGGTTAATATGACTGCAGAAGATAAGGCAAAGAACGCCGGCAAGGTCGCGCTCGTCCTGGAGGGTGGCAGTTTTCGCGGGCAGTTTACCGCGGGCGTGCTCGACGTTCTCATGGAGGCCGGCGTCGAGATCCCGGCGGTATATGGCGTATCGGCTGGCGCCCTCAACGGTGTGAACTACAAGTCGCACCAGATCGGCCGTGCCAACCGCATCAACCTGGCTTTCTGCAGCGACAGCCGCTTCATGGGCGCCGCATCGTTTGCGTCCACGGGCTCCATTGTGGGTTACGACTTTATCTTCAACGATGTCCAGGACCGCCTGGATCCCTTTGACAACGAGACGTTCGACGCCAGTCCCATCGAGATGTACGCCGTCGCGACGGACATGCTCTTTGGAACCGCCACGTACCTCCCGGTTAAAAGCGCCGTGCTCGACCTCGACGCCGTGCGTGCCTCGACCTCGCTGCCGCTGGTGACGCCGCCAGTCGAGATTGACGGGCACAAATACGTCGACGGCGGCGTAGCCGATTCGATCCCCATCGAGCACGTGCTGGAGGAGGCGGGCTTCGACCGTGCGGTCGTCATCGTCACGCAGGACCGCTCGTACGAGAAAAAGCCCTACGAGTTTATGCCTGCCGC
Organism: uncultured Collinsella sp.; assembly: GCA_958346165.1. The sequence goes on from CATVQO010000016.1 coordinate 12,294, forward strand.
GCGCGCCCGCTATGCCGACTACCCCTATCTGCTCGAGGGAATCGAGACGCGTCACGACCGTTACAACATCCAGCGCATGCACCTGTGGAAGTATGAGCGCGAGGGCCGTGCGTTGGTCGTTGCTCCGCAAAAGCCGGTCGAGGTCGGTCATGTCGAGCACGATCCGGCAAAGCTCCTCGACCTGTATATTCAGGGCCGCCAGGAGGCAAAGCGCTTGCTGGGAGATATCGAGGCATTTGTCGAGCGCTAGTGTCGCGACATCATGACCCATGGATGACATGTGCAGAAACTCTGGTCGGAGCCAAAATACCTGTTGACTCGTACGGCGAGCGGGGTAATATGGACGGGTTACTTGCAGAGCCCCGTGAATCTCTGTAACAACACGTACTGTACATGGAGGAGTCTAAGTGATTTCGAAATCGACTCACTACGCCAAGCAGGGCGAGGTCCAGCGCAACTGGGTTCTCGTCGACGCCGATGGTGCTGTCCTGGGCCGTCTTGCCACCCAGATCGCAATGATCCTGCGCGGTAAGAACAAGCCCCAGTTCACGCCCAACAGCGACTGCGGCGACTTCGTTGTCGTCATCAACGCCGATAAGGTCCAGCTTACCGGTAACAAGGCCGACACGAAGACCTATTATCGCCACAGCGGCTACAACGGCGGCCTCAAGGCTGAGAGCTTCCGCCAGGCTATGGAGAAGCACCCGGAGAAGGTCATCGAGCGCGCCGTTCGCGGTATGCTGCCCAAGACCACCCTCGGTCGTGCCCAGATGACCAAGCTTAAGGTCTACGCTGGTGCCGAGCATCCGCATGCTGCCCAGAACCCCACGAAGATTGAGCTGGAGGCTTAAAGATGGCTGAGAACACCGTTGTCTACCAGGGTACCGGCCGTCGTAAGAACGCCGTCGCCCGCGTCCGTCTCGTCCCCGGCACCGGCAAGGTGACCATCAACAAGCGTGACGCCGAGCAGTATTTCGGCCGTCATCAGCTCGTTGAGAACGCCCTTGCTCCCTTCAAGGTGACCGACACCGCCGGTCAGTTCGACGTTATCGCTCTGTGCGATGGCGGCGGCATCTCCGGTCAGTCCGGCGCTCTGCGCCTGGGCATCGCTCGCGCTCTTCTGAACGCTGGCGACTACCGTGCTGACCTCAAGAAGGCCGGTTTCCTTACGCGCGATGCTCGCGTGGTCGAGCGCAAGAAGTACGGCCTCAAGAAGGCCCGCCGCGCTCCCCAGTTCTCCAAGCGCTAAGGTTTTATCTCCTTTCGAGATACAATGTACAAGCGGGGCCTGCCGATTCCTCGGCGGGTCCCGCTTTTCTTTTTCGACTAGGGTGGGCGGTTGCATATCGCCTGCTAGGGAAGGAGCAATCCTATGCCCCAGAACATCTTCGGTACCGACGGCGTCCGTGGCGTCGCCAACGCCGATCTTTCGTGCGACCTCGCGTTTCGTCTGGGCCGCGCGGCGACCAAGTTTCTTGGTCCGGATATCTGCATCGGCCGCGATACGCGTCTTTCGGGCACCATGCTCGAGAGTGCTCTGACCGCCGGCATTATGGCCGAGGGCGGCCGTCCGCACTGCTGCGGCGTCATCCCCACGCCTGCCGTGGCGCTGCTCACCGTTCAAAACGAGCTCGATGGCGGCATCGTCATCTCTGCTTCGCATAATCCGCCGGAGTTTAATGGCATCAAGTTCTTTAGCCGCAAGGGCATGAAGCTTCCCGATGCTGTCGAGGAAGAGATCAGCGCCTGGGTCATGTCCGAGGAAGCCATGGCTGCCGACACGCTGCCGACCGGTGCCGGCGTGGGCCACATCATCAAGATGAAGGACGCTCGCAAGGCATACGTCGACCACGCCATCGATACGCTTGATGGCCTGAGGCTCGACGGCCTGGTCGTTGCCGTCGACTGCGGCCACGGTGCTTCTTGCCAGACCACGCCCGCCGCGCTGCAGCGCCTGGGTGCCACGGTCCATGCCATCAACACCGATTATTGCGGCACCGACATTAATGTTGAGTGCGGCTCTACGCACCTCGAGCCCCTTCGCGAGCTCGTGCTGCGCACCCATGCTGATATCGGCCTGGCCCACGACGGCGACGCCGACCGCGTACTGTTCGTGGACAGCGAGGGCAATGAGATCGACGGTGACTACATCCTGGCTATCTGCGGTTCTGACCTCGCCGCTCGCGGCAAGCTCGCCAACTCCGAGATCGTCTCGACCGTCATGTGCAACCTGGGCTTCTCCATCGCTATGAAGGAGCAGGGCTTCGAGATGGTCCAGACCGCCGTGGGCGACCGCTACGTTCTGGAGCGCATGCTCGCGGACGGCGCCGTCATCGGCGGCGAACAGTCCGGCCACATCATCTTCCTGGAGCACAACACCACCGGTGACGGCCTGGTGACGGCTCTGCAGCTGCTGGCCGTGCTCAAGCGCACCGGTCGCACCCTCACCGATCTTGCCGGTATCATGAAGAAGTACCCGCAGGTACTCGTCAACGTGCATTCCGACAACAAGGCTGGTCTGGACGATTGCCAGCCCATCTGGGATGCCGTCGCTGCCGCCGAGAAGGAGCTTGACGGCCGCGGCCGCATTCTGGTGCGCCCGAGCGGTACCGAGCCGCTGGTCCGCGTGATGGCCGAGGCCGAGACGCACGAGCTGACCCAGCGCGTTGTCGACGACATCGTCGAGGTTGTCAAGCGCGAACTTCCCTAATGGTCAAAAACGGGTGCCAAGTGGTAAACTGTTAAGGTTATTTTGGTTAATCGGTATGTCCGAGGGGGAGCATGTTCACTAAAGTCCTAAGGTCTTTTGGTATGCGTGGTCGAGTCCTTACGCTGGATGCTCCCATCTCGGGCGACGTCATTCCGCTCTCCGAGGTAAACGATCAGACGTTTGCCACCGGCCTTTTGGGCCAGGGCGTGGCGATTCAGCCCACCGGAACGCGTGTGATTGCACCGGCTGATGCCAAGGTCGAGGCCATTTTTCCCACGGGACACGCCGTTGCGCTTAACACGGTCGATGGCTTGGACGTGCTCATCCACGTTGGTTTGGACACTGTTCAGCTCGAGGGCAAGCACTTTACCGTACATGCGCAAGTGGGTGACATCGTCCATAAGGGCGATGTACTCATTGAGTTCGATCGCGAGGCAATTGCTGCCGAGGGCTACGATGTGACGGTTCCCATCTTGGTGTGCAACTCCGTTGAGTTCTCGAGCATCAAGGGTTCCGTTGGCGTGCATGTCGAAGAGATGGACCAGCTCATCGTTGCTCGCGAGCGCTAGCAAGTGCACGTGGCCATTAGCCTACAATTCAAACACGTTTACGGAGGGCGCTCTTGAAAGAGGACGCCCTCCGTGGCAAGATGGGATTTGTCCGAAGCTAAAAGGCTTTGGGTCACCGTGGACGGGCAGGGGCCTCGACGCGGTTAGACACGAGACACATACATTACGCGACCTCGCCCTGGTGGCCGCACACGTTGGTTGCGGCCGACGCGGGCCGCGGGCAAGTGCTTGTAAGGGAGCCTTGCCTCTCTTGTACGAGAAAGGACGCGTAATGAAGATCATTAAAGCTAAAGACTACGAGGATATGAGCCGCAAGGCCGCCAATATTATCTCGGCCCAGGTTATCCTCAAGCCCGACTGTGTGCTGGGCCTTGCCACCGGCTCCACCCCGATCGGTGCCTACAAGCAGCTCGCTGCTTGGTACAAGAAGGGCGACGTCGACTTTGCCGAGGTCAGCACCTACAACCTGGACGAGTATCGCGGCCTTTCGCACGACGATCCCCAGAGCTATCACTACTTCATGCGTGAGAACTTCTTCGATCACATCAACATCGACCTTAACAACACGCATGTGCCCGACGGTTCCAACCCCGACGCCGCCGCTGCCTGCTCTGAGTACGACAAGATCGTCGCCGACGCCGGTTATCCGGATCTGCAGCTGCTCGGCATTGGCAACAACGGCCACATTGGCTTCAACGAGCCCGATGACCACTTCTCCAAGGGCACGCACTGCGTCGACCTCACCGAGAGCACCATTCAGGCCAACAGCCGCCTGTTCGACAGCATCGACGATGTTCCCCGTCAGGCCTACACCATGGGTACCCAGACCATCATGTATGCCCGCATGATCCTGGTCGTCGCCAACGGCGAGGCCAAGGCTCAGGCCGTGCATGACATGTGCTATGGCCCGGTTACGCCCGAGTGCCCGGCTTCGATCCTGCAGCTGCACACCAACTGCGTTGTCGTTGCCGACGAGGCCGCCCTTTCGCTCTGCGAGTAGCGCGAATCCTGCAGCTCGACATAGCCTTGCCTAAGGCCTCCGCTTTGCGGGGGCCTTTTTGCTATCCCTGTCCGCCCACTTGACCAAAATCTTGCCGCAAGCTTGACGAACGCCAGATTCCGGCTTATAGGACAAAATGTGTGTCCACGTTGGGGGCATCGGCGCAGGTCGATGCC
>CATVQO010000017.1 GCA_958346165.1 uncultured Collinsella sp.
ACGACCGTCTTGCCGCTCCCGCTCGAGGGCGCAGCGACCATGAAGCGCGGGATGGTCGTGCTCACCGGGCGCCGCCTTCCCCACCTGCACCACGCGCGCTGACGAGGAACACGGGGTTTTGCGCCTTCATAAGATGGTGCGAGCCTACAGCCTCGGCGCGGGCGGCCGACACCTGGCAAGCCTCGAACCCCTTAAAGCGCGAACTCGAGAGGAGCGCGCACGCCTCGGTGAGCGTCTCAACGGTGACGCATGGCACGCACAGGCGAACCTGCGAGTTCTTCTCGAGCGCCACCTCCACGATGGAGGGAAGCTCGCCCGCGCTCCCGCCGACGAACACGGCGTCGGGGACGGGCAGTATCGCGAGCGCTTCGGGGGCGACACCGGGGACCGCATGCACGTTGCCGCACCCGAATGCATCCGCGTTCTCTCGGATGAGCCGCACGCCGGCCGCGTTGCGCTCGACCGCCCATACCGACCCCGCTCGCGCGACGAGCGCCGCCTCGATCGACACGCTCCCCGTGCCGGCGCCGACGTCCCACACGGTGTCGGTCGCGGTAAGGCGCAGCTTCGCGAGCGCGACGGCGCGCACCTCCTGCTTGGTCATGGGAACGTCGCCGCGGATGAAGAGCTCGTCGGGAATGCCCGAGGAAGCGTACGGCCAGCGGGAACTCGCGGCGCGGGATGCGCCCGCAGAGTCCGCCGCGGAAGAAGCCGCCGCGGGCGCAGACACGCCGGCCGGCACCTCGGAGGCTGCGCTAGAGCCCGCAGGCGACCCGGCGCCGCCTGCGAAATCGATAAGCATCACGTTCAAGTCGTCGAACGTCTGACCTGTGATTTCACTTGCGGTCGCGCAGGTGATGCGCTCGTCGGGGTACGACAGGCGCTCGGCCACCGTCACGCACGCGTCCCCGAAGCCCGCCTGCACAAGCTCGCCCGAAAGCCGCGAGGGATCTTCCCCGCCCGACGTGACGAGGAAGAGCTCACCTGCGCGCTCGGCCTCGGCCACGATGTCGCACGCCACGCCGTGAGCGCTCGCGAAGCGCCAATCCTGCCATGGACGCGCGAGGCGCGCGGCGAGATACGACGCTGAGCTTATGCCGGGAATGACGCGCACGTCCACCTGCGCGTCGCCGGAGAGCGCCTCCACCAGGCGGCGCGCGCCGCTGAACAGCCCCACATCGCCCGTCATCACGACCACGGCGCGCTGCCACGACGCCGCATCGGTGAGCGCGGCGACGATGTCCGCCGTCTTCACGAGCTCGCATCTCACCACGTCGGGCGGCACGTCGATGCCGGCAAGCGCGCGATGAGCGCCGATGACCACGTCGGCGATGTCGATCGCGTCGAGCGCCGCGCGCGAGAGCAAGTCGGGGTTTCCGGGCCCCGCCCCGATGATCGTTACCTTTCGCATGGAATCTCCCGATACCCGCGCGGCGTGACCATACGGCCGCCTACGAGCTTCGTGTCCGCGTTGCCGACGAACACGGTGGTGAACATGTCGGCGTCGATCTCCCCCAGCTCGGAGAGCCTGCACATGCCCGACTGCTGCCCCTCGCGCCCGATGTTGCGTACCCAGCCGCAGAGCGTGTCGGGGGCCTTCCATTCAAGCATAATCTTCACCGCGCGCGAGAGCCTGTCGGCGCGCTTTCTGCTGCGCGGGTTGTACAAACAGATGCAGAAGTCGGCGCTCGCGACGGCGGCGAGCCTGCGCTCGATGATCTCCCACGGCGTGAGCAGGTCAGAGAGCGACACGACCGCAAAGTCGTGGGCAAGCGGGGCGCCGAGCACCGCCGACCCGCTCTGAGCCGCGGTGGCCCCGGCGATAACTTCCACGTCTACATCGGGGTAGTCCTCCGCAAGATCCAACACGGGGCTCGCCATGCCGTACACGCCCGCGTCACCGCTGCACACGAGCGCCACGGCTTCTCCGCTCTGCGCGCGCGAAAGCGCCAGGCGGCACCGTTCGACCTCGTGCATCATCGGCGTCGCGAGATGCGCCGCGTCGGGCACGGCGGCGAGCGCGAGCTCCACGTATTTCGTGTACCCCACAACGATGTCGGCCGCCTCGAGCGCGCGCCGAGCCGCAATCGTCATGCCGTCGGGGCCGCCTGGGCCGATCCCCACCACGAAGAGCTTTCCCATCACCGCTCCTTAAACGAAAGTTTGATAGTTACCTTGGAAAACGCGACGGTCACGCCGCCGTGAGCGAGCTTCGGGAAGATAAGCTTGCCCCCGTCCGCGAGCGCCGCGCGCTCGCACACGTTGTCGACTCCCACCGTCGCGCGCACGAAATCAGATGGCGAAACGCTGCCTTCGACCTGCGACAACTCCTCTGCGGAATACGTCGCAAGCGGGATATTGCGCGCGCGGCAGAAGGCGAGCAGACCCTCCTCGTGCGCCTTCACGTCGATCGTCGCCGCCTCGCGCACGGCCGAAGGCGAGATGCCCGCCTGCCCGCACGCGAGAAGAAACGCCTCCCCGATCGCTTCGGCGCACGCACCGCGACGGCACCCTATGCCCGCAACGATGCAGGGCACGACAAGGCGAAGCGGCTCGGGCGCAGGCGCCTGCGCCCGCACGCCCGCCGGCTTCCCCGTCTCACCGGCGGGCACGACCTCGCCCGTTGTCTCCGCCGCGCGAACGGACGCACCTGCATTCGCGCCAGCAAACGGCGACACGACGATATCGGCACGAGCGCGGTCGGACGCAATGTCAACCCCCTCAGGCGGCTGTCCCGAAATCGGTATGTCGGAATAGAGCGCCACGCGCCCGCCCGAAAGCAGCCGCGCCGACACTCGCTTGATGGCCTCGGGATTCGAAACGGCGAGCCCCGCACAGCGCGCCCACGTATCCACCGCCCACACGCCGCGGACGTCGGTCGCCGTAGTGATGACGGGGATGGCCCCTGCCGCGCGTGCCACAGTTTGCGCAAGCTCGTTCGCACCGCCCAAATGCCCCGACAAAAGCGGGACGGCAAAGCGCCCCGCCTCGTCGATCACCACAACCGCGGAATCGGTTGCCTTCGAGGCGACATGCGGCGCGATCGCCCGCACGGCGATGCCCGCCGCGCCCACGAACAGAAGCGCGTCCGACGCTTCCCACGCGAGCGCCGTCCATGCGCGCAGGTCGGCCTTCCCCTCGCCGAACCCGCGCGAAACGGAAACGTCCCAGCCAGGGTCATCTTCACCTGTCTGCGCGCAATCGGAAAGCGCGCGTGCGGTGCGCTCCGCCAACGCATACCCCCTCTCAGTGAACGCTATGCAGGAAACCCTCATCTAGCGCACCACCATCGTCGAGAAGTAGCTGCCCCGATCGGGCACATCATCGAGCGAGCGGTACACATGCTCGCCCGGAAGCCCACAGTCCTCTACGAGCTCGGCACCGTCGAAGGCGCCCTCCTCGCGAAGGATGCTCTTCGTGTCCGCAAGCGAGCGGCGCGCCTTCATGACCACTTTCGTCCCCGGCCAGCCGATTGCGCGGCGCACGCCGTACAGCACGCCTTTACTCATACGTCGCCCCCAATTCCCCGATGACTGCATCGGCGCCCGACGTGCGGAAAAGCTCGCGGCGCTCGGCGTCGAACACGACCGCGGCGATGTCGCATGCGCCCGCCGCGCGGCGGCGCAACCTGTCCTCGATTGCCGCAGCGAGCGAGGCGCGCGCAGCGTCCCCCACGCCGGCGGCCTCGATTACCTCGAGCGCCGCCGTGGTCGTGACCGACGACATGATCTCACGCACGGTCTTCGCGCCCGCGCCGGCCAAGGCCGCGTGGGCGGCCAGAATCTCCGCGCGGCAGTCAGCGGTACGCGAATGGGTGTCCATGATGCCGCCAGCGACCTTCACCAGCTTGCCGATGTGTCCCACAAGAAGGACATTGGTGAATCCCTCGCGAACGCAGCAATCAATCGCATCGCCCACGAAGTTGGAGATGAAGACCACCGGCGCACCGTTTAGGTGGAAATGCCCCGAGATGAACTGCCCGCCGTAGTTGCCGGGCGTGAGCACGACTCCGCGCCGCCCCATAGCCGCATGCTGCCGGATCTCGAGCTCGATGCTGTCGCGCAAGGCAGCGAGGCTGCGCGGTTCGACGATGCCCGTCGTGCCCAGGATAGAGATGCCGTCCTTTATCCCCAGGTGCGGGTTGAAGGTCTTTTCGGCAAGGGCAACGCCCTCGGGTACCGAAATCGTCACAGCAATATCTCCAGAAAAGCCGTGCACGGCGCACACCTCGCGCACCGCCGAAGTGATCATCGCGCGCGGCGTCGCGTTGATGGCGGCCGCCCCCACCGGCTGCTCGAGCCCGGGCAACGTCACGCGCCCCACGCCCACGCCGCCATCGACGGAAACTTCCGATTCGCGCGTGGGCACGCCCTTGCTGCCCGCAGCGCCCGTGCCCGACACCGCATGTTCCACGCGCGCGTACACGAGCACGCCGTCGGTCACATCGGCATCGTCGCCTGCGTCCTTTCGAACGGCGCACTGGGCGCACCTCTCGCCGATGCATGCGTCGACCACGTTCGCCTCGACGGGCAGCCCGCCGGGGGTGACGATCGACACGAGGCCGACGGGCTTTCGTGACAAAAGCATCTCGCAGGCCGCCTTCGCCGCGAGCGCGGCGCAGCTCCCCGTGGTGTAGCCGCAGCGCAGGCGGGTCGTCCCGGTATATATGTAGTGCTCGAAGGCCACGCTAGCTGCTCGCCTTCCGATACCCCGTGGCAAACGAAGGGTCGTAAAGCTTGCTGCGCTCGTACGACTCTGCTTGCGCGCCGTTGTGCGAAAACCCGCCGCGAGCTCCGAGCACGCGGCCCACCACCACGAGCGCCGTGCGGTCGATGCCCTCTCGCGCGCCCGCATCGGCGAGCGTGCCCACTGTGCATCGCACCACGCGCTCCTCAGGCCAGGTCGCCTTGTACACGAGCGCGGCCGGCTCGTCGGAGCTGCGGCCCGCGGCCAAAAGCTCGGCGGAAAGCTCGGCGAGCATACCCGAGCTCAGGAAGATGACCATAGTCGAGCCACTTTCCGCCATGGTGCGCATGCCCTCGCCCGCGGGCATGGGGGTACGTCCGGAAAGCCGCGTGATCACGACCGACTGGCTGATTCCCGGCAGCGTGTATTCCTGGCGAAGCGCCGCCGCGGCACCGCAAAAGCTCGACACGCCGGGCACCACCTCGTAGTCCACGCCGCGCGCGTCGAGTGCGTCCATCTGCTCCTGGATGGCGCCGTACAGGCACGGGTCGCCCGTGTGCAGGCGCACCACTTCCTCGCCCCGCGCATCCGCCGCGCACATCACGTCGAGCACTTCCTCCAAGGTCATGTGCGCGCTGTCGTAGACGATGCAGGATTCCTTGCACTCAGCGAGCAGCTCGGGGTTCACAAGGCTTCCCGTCCAAACGACCACGTCGGCCGCGCGCAGAAGGCGCGCCCCGCGCAGCGTGATAAGGTCGGCGGCGCCCGAGCCTGCGCCAACGATATGAATCATCCGAGCCTTCCCTTCCCGTTTCTCATCGCAACCGTTTACGCCGCCCTTCGCGCAGCGGGCAAAACACGGCGTCTGCGGCGGCAATCGGCGCAAATACGCAGGCAGGAGGCGCAATGCCGCCCGCCCTGGCTTTGACACGTTCACAAGTGCCCACTATCATAGTAAAAGTTTCGGCAACGAGCATATGACAATCGGATAAAAGGAAATGACCGGCGCGGCGCCCGCACAGCCTGCGCTGGCTTGCGGAGGGAACCAGGTGGGAATCCTGGGCAAGGGACATTACTGTATAGGACGCGCGGGCGAACCGCCTCGCGCCCCAAGCCAGACTGCTTCGCCTTTTCCTCACGGCATCGCCGTGGCGTTAGCTCCTTGTGAACCCCGAGGGGTGCGCTTTTCTTTCGCTTGTGCCGACAAGCAACTGTCGCCGGGGGACCGGCAAACCGAGGAAAGGAAAAACCATGTCCGACCAGATGTCACGCCGCGGCTTCATGGGCGCCGCAGCAACCGGAGCCTTCGCGCTCGCCGGAGTCGCGCTCGCGGGCTGCTCCAACACCTCCGCGAGTTCCGAGAAATCGAGTGAAAAGGAGAAGGCCGTGAAGCCGGTCATCCTCGTCACGAGCTTCGGCACGAGCTACAACGACTCGCGCCACATCACCATCGGCGCCATCGAAGACGCTATCCGCGAGAAGTACTGGCAGGACTACGACATCCGCCGCGCCTTCACCGCGCAGATCATCATCGACAAGCTGAAGAAGCGCGACGGCATCACGATCGACAACATGACCGAGGCGCTCGACCGCTGCGTGGAAGACGGCGTGAAGGAAATCGTCGTGCAGCCGACGCATCTCATGGGTGGCCTGGAATACACCGACGTGAAAGACGAGCTCGACAAGTACGCCGACAAGTTCGACAAAATCTCGCTCGGCGACCCGCTGCTCACCTCCGACGACGACTACAAGAAGGTGGCCGCAGCCATTAAGGAGAACATGGCGTCCTTCGACGACGGCAAGACGGCGCTGTGCCTCATGGGCCACGGCACCGAAGCCGATTCCAACGCCGACTATGCCAAGATGCAGGAAGTGTTTAAGAACGAGGGCTTGACGCAGTTCTTCGTCGGCACCGTCGAGGCTGAACCGACCTGCGAGGATGTTATCGCCGCCGCGAGCGCCGCAGGCTACAAGAAGGCCGTGCTCGCGCCGTTCATGGTGGTCGCGGGCGACCACGCGAACAACGACATGGCAGACGAGACCGACCCCGACAGCTGGGCTGCGAAGTTCGTGGCCGCCGGCTTCGAAGTAACGTGCCTGCTCCAGGGTCTGGGACAGAACGTCGCGGTCGACGACATCTACGTCTCGCACGTGGACGACGCCATCGCCAAGCTGTAAACTCGCCGCGCACGGGGGCGCCGGTCGCGTCCCCGTGCAACGGGCATGCGCCTTCCCCGACCGACGGCGCATGCCCGTTGCATTCGCATCCCGCCCGCCCACCGCACGGCGCAGGCGGTCGAAGCGATTGAAAGGAACCCCCTCCATGTTGAAGAAAACCCTCGCCTTCGCCCTGTCGGCGGCGTTTTTCGCGTTCTCGCTCGCCGGCTGCGCCGGAAATTCAAGCGACAGCGCAAAGGCAAGCGATGCCGATTCCCAGGAAAAGACCGAACAGGCGGCCGATGCGCCCGAGGGCGCAAGCTCTGCCCCCATCACCGCCGACAAGGTGGCCGACGGCACCTATCCGATCACCGTAGATTCCAGCTCGAGCATGTTCAGGATTGTGGACGCCCAGCTCATCGTGGAAAACGGCTCCATGCACTGCGTGATGACGCTTTCCGGCACGGGCTACGGCAAGCTCTTCATGGGCACGGGCGACGAGGCTGCCGCCGCGAGCGAGGCCGACTTCATCCCCTATGTGGAAAACGCGGAAGGCAAGTACACCTACGACGTGCCCGTTGATGCGCTCGACGAGGACACCGCCTGCGCCGCGTGGAGCATTAAAAGGGAGCGGTGGTACGACCGCACGCTCGTATTCGAATCCGCCGGCGTCGATCTGCGCGCCGACGCACTGAAGTAACGCCATGCGGTCGATTCTTCCCAAGGGGGAAAACAGGAAGCGCCACAGCATCACGGCGCGCGCGATCGCCTGCGTACTCGTCGCCCTGCTCGCGCTTCCTTTCGCGGGGTGCAGTGCGAGCCCGAACGCGACCGGTGGCACGGCAGGCTCTCAGGAATACACTGTGAGCGTCTCGCTCTCCGGCGGGTCAGGGCGCGCAAGCATCGCCTCACCCACCACAATTGTGAAGGATGGCGACACCTACACCGCGACCATCACCTGGTCGAGTTCGAACTACGACAAGATGACCGTCGACGGCGTAGACTACGCGCCCGTAAACGACGGCGGCAACTCCACGTTCGAGATACCCGTCACGCTCGACGAGGACATCGCCGTGTCGGCCGAGACCGTTGCCATGTCGACGCCGCACACCATCGACTACACGATCCACTTCGACTCATCCACCATGAAGAAGAAAACGGGCGACGATGCAAGCGGCGACTCCCCTGCGGGAACGGCTTCAAGCGCCGCGGCCGACTTCCACAACGCCGATTTGGGCTGCGGCTGGGAGCCGACGGGGACGCTTCAGCTAGAATACGCCAAGCACTTCACTGTCGACGAGTTCGAAGGCGGCTTGCGGCTTATCTGCGTTTCGAACGGGGAGCGCTTCCTCGTGGTGCCGCAGGATGCGAAGGTACCTGATGGGTTGAGCTCCGACATCGCGGTCATAAGGCGCCCCGCCGACAAGGTGTACCTCGTGTCGTCGGCGACGATGTGCCTGGTCGACGCGCTCGATGCGAACGACAATATCATCATGTCGGGCACGAAGGCCGACGATTGCTCGGTCGGGGGCTTCAAAAGCGCGCTCGAAAGTGGGGCGATCGCCTACGGCGGCAAGTACAGCGCGCCCGACTACGAGCGAATATCGACCTCGGGCTGCACGCTCGCCATCGAGAACACCATGATCAACCACACGCCCGATGTGAAGGAAAAGCTGCAGAAGCTCGGGCTCGTCGTGCTCACCGAACAGTCGTCGAGCGAGCCCGAAGCACTCGGGCGCGTCGAGTGGATTAAGCTTTTCGGCGTCCTGTTCGACAAGGAAGACGAGGCCGCGCACCTGTTCAACGAGCAGAAGGCCCGCGTCGAGCAAACGTCGAGGCTCGCGTCGTCAGGTAAAACCGTGGCGTATTTCTACATTAACTCGAACGGGGCCGCCGTCACACGGCGGGCGGGCGACTACGTGGCGCAGATGATCGAACTTGCAGGCGGCAGCTACGCGCTCGATGACGCGCAGACGGCGTCGACGTCAGGTTCGTCAGTAACGCTCGAAATGGAGCGCTTCTACGCGACGGCGAAGGATGCCGACATCATCGTCTACAACGGCACCATCGACGAATCGGTTGCCACCTTGAAAGACTTCGTAGGCAAAAACGCGCTATTGTCGCAGTTCAAAGCTGTAAAGAACGGCAACGTCTGGGTCACAAGCGCCGACATGTACCAGCAGATGACTTCTACCGCCGACATTATCGACGAGCTGCACGGGGCGTTCACCGGCGATGACGCGAGCGACTTCCATTATCTGAGGAAGCTTGGCTAGCGTCATGAGAAGCCGGCTTTCCATGACATACGACGAATCGGGGCGCGCCGCGCGGTGTCGCGTCGTGACGGCGCTGCTCGCTGTTGTCCTCATCGTGCTCGTCGGGGCCAACCTGTGCATCGGGAGCGTGCTCGTGCCCGCAGACCACATCCCCGGCATCCTTTCGGGCGGCGCGGCCAATTCCATGGACAGCCAAGTCATCTGGGAGATTCGCCTGCCGCGCGTGCTTTCAGCCGTGCTTCTCGGCGGGGCACTTTCGCTCTCCGGGTTCCTGCTGCAGACGTTTTTCAACAACCCCATCGCCGACCCGTTCATCTTGGGCGTCTCCTCGGGCGCAAAGTTCGTCGTCGCGCTTACGATGATCGTGCTTCTGGGCGCGAACCAGGCCATGTCCTCGCCGGCCATGGTGGCCGCAGCGTTTCTGGGATCGCTTATCACCATCGGCTTCGTGCTCCTCATCGCACGGCGCATAAGTTCCATGGCCATGCTCATCGTGGCGGGCGTCATGGTGGGATACATCTGCTCGGCGGCGACGAACTTTCTCATTGCCTTCGCCGACGACCAGTCCATCGTGAACCTGCACAACTGGTCTTTGGGTAGCTTCTCGGGTTCGAGCTGGGACGACGTCGCGGTCATCGCGGTCGTGGTGATCACCGTGAGCGCATGCGTATTCGCGATATCGAAGCCCCTTTCCGCCTTCCAGCTGGGAGAAGCCTACGCGAAAAGCGTCGGCGTGAACGTCGCACGCTTCCGCGTGGTGCTCGTCCTTCTAGCGAGCATGCTCTCCGCCTGCGTGACCGCGTTCGCTGGTCCAGTGTCGTTCGTAGGCATCGCGGTTCCGCATCTCGTTAAGTCGGCGCTGAAGTCGTCGAAGCCCATCCGCGTGATTCCTGCGTGCTTCTTGGGAGGCGCCATCTTCTGCGCGGGCTGCGATTTGATCGCGCGCACGCTGTTCTCCCCCGTCGAGCTTTCCATCAGCGCCGTCACCGCCATCTTCGGCGCGCCGGTGGTTATCGCGCTCATGTTGAAGAAGCGGGTGAGGTAGATGGGGGAATTCGTGCCGCGGCCCAAAACGCTCGGAGGGGAGTCGAACCTCGAAACCCCGGTCGAAACGCAGGCTGACGGAGCACCGCTTTTCCGCATAAGCGACCTGTCGGCGGGCTACGACAAGAAGGTCGTAGTCGAAGGCGTCGATCTGGAGGTTCGCGCGGGCGACGTCGTGGCGCTCATCGGGCCGAACGGCTCGGGCAAGTCGACCATCTTGAAAACAATCACACGCCATCTGGCACCGCTTGCCGGCACGGTCGAGCTCGACGGGCGGGAGATTTCCCGATGGAAGACGGCGGAGTTCGCAAGGAACCTTGCCGTTATGCTGACAGATCGCCCCCGGACCGAGCTCCTCACCTGCCGCGATATCGTAGAGGCGGGAAGGCATCCCTACACCGGGCGAATGGGCACACTCACGCCCGATGACCATAATCGGGTCGACGAGGCCATGAAAACCGCACATGTGGAAGGGCTCGCCGAGCGCGACTTCATGCAGATAAGCGACGGGCAACGCCAGCGCGTCATGCTCGCACGCGCCATCGCGCAGGATCCGCGTGTGCTCGTGCTCGATGAGCCCACGTCGTATCTCGATATCCGCTACCAGATCGACCTGCTGCGAATACTTCGCCACCTTGCGAAATCGCGGAATGTTGCTGTCATCATGTCCATCCACGAACTCGAGCTCGCGCAGAAAAGCGCTGACAAGGTGATTTGCGTGAAGGACGGCCGGGTCTTCCGCGCCGGCGCACCCGAGGACATATTCACGCGCGAGACGATTGGCGAGCTCTACGGCCTTCAACATGGCACCTTCAACGAGCGCTTCGGCAGCGTGGAAATTGGCCGCCCACACGGCGATGCACACACGTTCGTCATCGCCGGCGCAGGTACGGGGTCGGCTGTGTTTCGCCAGCTCATCCGGCAGGGCAAGGCGTTCTACGCGGGCGTTCTGCACGAAGGGGACATCGACTGCGAGCTCGCGCGCGACCTGGCGACGGAATGCGTGGCCGAGCGCGCCTTCGAGCCGATCGGGGATAAAACCATAGCCCGCGCCAAAGAGCTCCTCGTCCACTGCGCGCGCCTTATCGTGTGCCCCGCCGCCTTCGGCACCATAAACGCCCGCAACGCAGAGCTCGTCGAGTTCGCACGATCGCATGGTATCGAGGTCATGCGAGCGTGCGAAGGCGCATCGGAGGATTCCAATGGTGGAGTGGGTATGATGAATTGGACACCTAGTTAAGAGCGAAAGGTGTTCAAGATGACCCAAAGAAGAAAGCGATACGACAGGCAGTTCAAGGTCTCGGCGGCAAAGGTGGTCCTGTCCGGGGAAATGACGGTCAAAGGCCTATCGGAGGAACTCGGCATAAAGGATTCGACGCTGAGAAGATGGGCCCGCGAATACGAGGAGATGGGAGACGGCGCGTTCCCCGGAAACGGCTCCCCGAAGATCAACAAGGACTACGAGATCGTGAAGCTCAAGAAGAAGGTCGAGGAGCTCGAGCGCGAGAACGAGATACTAAAAAATTTCCGGGCCTTCTTGAGTCAAGACCATGCGTGAGGTTCGAGTTCCTCAAAGAGCATAGGGGCGAGATCGGCCCCATCAAGAAGGCATGCGGGCTGATGAAAGTCTCGAAATCCGGTTTCTACGAGTATCTCGGCCGGAAGAAGTCCGACGCCCAGATAGAGCGGGAGGCGATCGAAGGTTTCGTCGTCGAGGCCTTCGAGCGGCACAAGGGCCGTTACGGCTACCGGCGCATCAACCGCGAACTGCGAAAAAGCGGCATCGTCGTGAGCGAGAAGCGCGTGCTCCGCATCATGCAGAAGCTCGGACTTGCCGGAAAGGGCGCGACCCGAAAACACCGCATCCAGAAGAAGGTCGAGCCGGGAGACCCTCGGTTGAACCTGGTAGAGCGCGCTTTCACCGTGGGCGAGCGCAACAGGCTTTGGGTGGGCGACATCACCTACATACCCACAAGAGAAGGGTGGCTCTATCTCGCAGCCGTGATAGACGCCTTCTCCCGCAAGGTCGTGGGCTGGTCAATGTCCGAGCGCATCACCGAGAAGGTCGCGATCGACGCGATGGAGCAGGCGGTCGGCAGGGAGGGTCCGCCAGATGACGGCAGCCTCGTCTTCCATGACGATCAGGGCGCGCAGTACACCTCCCGTTCCTTCCAGCGGTGTCTGGACTCGCATGGCATAGTCCAGTCGGTATCAAGGCCCGGCACGCCGCTGGACAACGCGGTGGCCGAGTCGTTCTTCAAGACGCTGAAAAGGGAATTGGTGAAAGAGAGGGGCTATGGGACGAGGGACGAGGCCAAGCAGGACATCTTCAAGTACATAGAGCTCTATTACAATAGGGTGCGCATGCATTCCACCCTGGGCTACATGTCTCCAGTGGAATACGAGCGGCAATACGCTTGAGGATCCTTAAAAGAAAGTCCAGTTTATCCTTCCCACTCCAATGGATACGCCTAGGCGCGGTCCAAGAAATCGTCCGCATCCCCATCTGACACTATTTCACCGCAACTTAGAGAGCGTCCGCTATAACGCTTCACCCCAAATCAAATTGATTCGTTGAATAGACACATTGCAAATCTTTATACTTCGTTTAATCCACAAGTGGGTATTATCACACACAAAGCACACGTGAAAGGATATACCCATGTCGCTTACACAGTCAGCAGAGCGTGCAGCGCTCAACAAGCTCATCGATTATCTCGACGACAACCCGCAAGAAAACATCGACAAAATCATGGACCTCGTGAACAAGCTGGTCCCCAATCGCGTATTTCCTGTACAGCGAGAGGCATTCACCAATGTCATCAAGAGCCGCGGCAATTGGTATGACCTGATCATGCGTGTGTTCAGCCTCAATCCCCAGATGCGAACCAAACTGCTTAAGACCCTCATTGTCGACGCCAACCTGCTTGCTTGGCCAGAGCAGGAAAAGAACCGCGAAAAGTACCAGTGCAACGTTCCGTGGGCCATCCTGCTCGATCCCACGAGCGCCTGCAACCTGCATTGCACGGGCTGCTGGGCCGCCGAGTACGGCTACAAGCAGAATCTCTCGTTCGAAGACATCGACTCTATCGTTACACAGGGCAAAGAGCTCGGTACGCATATCTACATCTATACCGGCGGCGAGCCGCTCGTCCGCAAGCACGACCTGATCAGAATTTGCGAAAAACATCAGGACTGCGTGTTTCTCTGCTTTACCAACTCCACGCTGATCGACGAGGCCTTCTGCGACGATATGATTCGCGTAGGTAATTTTGTCCCCGCCATCAGCGCCGAGGGCAATGAGCACACCACCGACGCCCGTCGCGGCGAGGGTACCTACGCAAAGATCGAGCACGCCATGAAACTCCTGCGCGAGCGCGACTTGCCGTTTGGTATCTCCACCTGTTGGACCAGCGCCAATGCCGATACGGTTGCTACCGAGGAGAACATGGACTGGATGATCGGTGAGGGAGCACTCTTCTGCTGGTACTTCCACTTTATGCCGGTTGGCCGCAATGCAACCCCCGAGCTCATGCCCACGCCCGAGCAGCGCGAGCACATGTATCACTTTATCCGAGAGATTCGAGAGAAGAAGCCGCTGTTTACGCTCGACTTCCAAAACGACGGCGAGTTTGTAGGCGGATGTATCGCCGGCGGCCGCCGCTACCTGCACATCAACGCCGCCGGAGACGTGGAGCCGTGCGTGTTCATCCACTACTCAAACGCCAACATCCACGATGTGAGCTTACTCGACGCGCTGCGCTCTCCCCTCTTTATGAAGTACTACGAGAACATGCCGTTTAACGACAACTACCTCAAACCATGCCCCATGCTCGAGAATCCAGACGTACTGCCCAAACTGGTCGCCGAGAGTGGCGCAATGAGCACCGATCTCATCGAGAAGGAGTCACCCGAGCAGCTGCGCGCAAAGACCCAGGCTGCCGCCGAGGCATGGTCACCTGTCGCCGACCGCATCTGGAACGACTCCGACGATCCGTTATACGCCAAGCGTCACGAGGACAAGTCGCAGGGCATGGCCGATAGCGACATGCACAAGTTCGAAAAACAGGGCCGCATACTCAAAAACGGCGATTAATGCTGCCCTACACGACAAACGCTCAGAAATGAAGCGGAGCAGTCTCGAGGCTCATCTTCGAGGCTGCTCCGCCTTACCATCAAAACAGTTTTACTAAGTTGTTGAATTATCGATGCTATTCGAAGCGAGATTCCAGACTCGACAGACCGTTGAGAGTCAGGTCGTTGGCGACCTCAGAGACGCGCTCGATAGGAACCGAGCCGTCAGACAGCGCCCACGTGCGATAGATACCGATAATACCCGACAGCAAAAACGCCAGATAGTAGTCGAACATCTCGTCCTTGAGACCTTGGGGCAGCAGATCGCGTTCGGCAATCTCGTGCTCGAGCGGCGCACGAAGACGAGTCATAAAATCATCGAGCGGAATGTTCTCGATCAGCTGACGATTAAGCACAAGGTTGTTGCACAGCGCCTCATTAACGGTTTTAAAGAAGGTCGCCGCCGCGCCCAGGGCGCGCTCATTGGTGTCGCCGTCCATGGAAGCAAGCGTTTTCTCGACCGAGTCGACAATCATCTCCACCACATCGACGGCAATGGCATCGAGCAGGCCGTCAACTGTACCAAAGTGAACGTAAAAGGTCTTGCGGTCGACATTGGCCTCGCGCGCGATGGCACTCACCGTAATGTCTGCCAGCGGCTTTTCCATGAGCAGGCGCTCGAAAGCGGAAAGGATGGCATTACGGCTGCGAACGATGCGGCGGTCAAGACGCGGTTTGCTGGTTGCCATGGGCGTGTCCCTTCGATATGCGAGCATTCATCAACAGATGAGAGATAATCTACGTAAGAGGATTATCCCCCATACAGTACAAATATGCCCCGCATCATGAAGAACGCACGACTGCCCTACTGCGACTTAGGGTGCTTCTTCTTATTGAGTGCCGACGGAGATACGCGAATACCGTCGCCTGTCTGGCGCACATAGGCTTTATGAGCCGGCTTAGCGGTCCCAGAAGCCTTCTGAGCCTGCTTCTTGGGATCAACAGTAACAGCATTCGCGGGGTGCGGCTTAGTGGGCGCAGAGGGCGTCTGAGGCGTGCGGCCGAGCTTGCGCATCACGCGATCCCAGCGCGCATGGAGGCTCTCGTTGTGGGCGCTCTTAAGGCCCAGCAGGGGCGCAGCCAAAATGGTAGGCGCAATAAACGTAATGAGGCGCCACAGCAGATAGCCAGCGGTCGAAGCCGACCCAAAGAAATGACCCAAGAACAATGCAAAGCCGCCCTCAGCGCCACCAGTTCCACCGGGCAGGGGGACCGCAGAGCTCAGCAGCTGGACAAAGGCGCTCGCGGCCATGACCGAGAAAAAGTCGACCTCGTGGTGGCCAAAGGCAAGCATCAGGAAATACGGCACGAGGTAGAAAAACGCGAGTTGCAGCATGGTGATGACCACCGTGAGCAGCATGGAAGAAAAATGTCCGGCCGAAAGCTTGAACTTCTCGGAGAAGGAGTAGATCTCGCCATCGACAAACGTGCGCCATCCCTCGATCTTAGTGGCCGAGACACCAATACGCTCGAGCCAATTGATGATGCAATGGGCGACGCGCGTGACGGTCTTAGGCATGAGCGCGACGGCGAAGATGCCCAGCAAGATGCAGCAGTGCCCACCAAAGCTAAAGACGCACAGCAACGTCATGTCGCCATAGCGCTCGGCAAAAAACGGCATGCGAGCAAGCATTAGGATAGCGCCCCAGGCAACGAGACCAAACTGGTACACGATAAAGCGCGTGAACTGCGTGGCTCCGGCCTCGCCGACGTTTTGGCCCGCTTTAGTCAGGCGGTAGATCTGGGCGGGAGTCGAGCCCATCATCATGGGCGTGAGGTTGCCAAAGAAGATACCACTCGCCTCGACCGAAATGAGGTCGCGAATACCGACGGGCGAATATGGGTCGAGCCAGACGGCGATCGCATAGGCCACAATGCCAAAGAACAGATACATGAACATGCAAAGACACGCGACAACGAGCCATGGCGCCTGGACGCTCGACATGGCAGCCCAGAACTGTCCCATCTGACCGGTTACCACCAGATAGACGATATAACCCACCAGCACAACGCCGATAAAGATGGCGCCGCGGCGTGCGCTCTTATTGTCATCGCCGCCCGAAGCCTCAACCTCAACCTGGGGCTTGGACGTATGCTGAGAGGACTCCGCCATGAGACTCCTTCTAACAGTCAAAATATCTTGGATATTGTACCCGTAAGGGCCATAGGCAGAACGCAAAGCTCTGGTTCAAACGGGAATTGCAAACGGTTGTTTGAAAATAAAAAACCCGGCCTTCTATGGGAAGACCGGGTATAACATGCATGGTAGCCCGTACCAGATTCGAACTGGTGATCTCCGCCTTGAGAGGGCGGCGT
>CATVQO010000018.1 GCA_958346165.1 uncultured Collinsella sp.
CGAGCATGATGGGCGTCGTGGGCTTTGCCAGCGCGGTTGCCGAGGTCGGCGTGGGCCGCGTGTGCCTGGCGCTGGCGGCAACGTTTGCCCTAGCGCTGACGCCACTGGCCGTTGGCTTTACGCTGTCGAGCCTGGGCGCGCGCGAGGAGCTGCTCAACGGTGTGGGCAACCTGCTTGGCATGCTCATGACGTTTTTGGGTGGCGCCTGGATGCCGCTGTCGCTCATGGGTTCGGCCGTGCAGACCGTGGCGCACTTTGTGCCGACATATTGGGTGAACGACGCGATCGGCAAGGCGCTCGCCGCGGACCTGACGTCCACCGTGCTGGGCGACATCGCCTGCGACCTGGGCGTCACCGTGCTCTTCGCTGCCGCCATCGCCGCCGTAGGCCTAGCCCTCGCTCACAACAAATCCCGCGCCTAGCCACCTAGTCATCGGGTACTCATTGGGGACAGACTTAAACGACTAGTCATCGGGGACAGTCTTTGCCGAACCGCCGGCTTGCCAAGGACTGTCCCCAGCTGCCGGCAGAAAGGGAACGTCCCTAACTGCCGGGTGGCGAAAGAGCGCCCCCAACAGCTAGTCGTTTAAGAACGTCCCCAACGACTAGTCTTGAAACAAACCCCCACTCTCGCCCAAAAATAGTTCACTTGGGTTTACTATTACCCTATAAAAGTAGCAATAGGCTAACAATGGGGGGGTAGCATGGCGACAAAGCAAGCCTATGTCCAGGTCAAGGGGCTCAAGAAGCACTACGGCGACGGTGATGCGCGCCTGACGGTACTCGATGGCATCGACACGTCCATCAATCGCGGCGAGATCTGCGTCATGCTGGGACCCTCGGGCTCGGGCAAGTCGACCTTTCTCAAGCTGATCGGCGGCCTGGAGGATGCCGACGGCGGCTCCATCATGGTGGACGGCTGCGACCTCACGGTGCTCAAGCCTGCCGACCTGGGCGAGTATCGCCGCCGTGAGCTGGGCTTTGTCTTCCAGTTCTACAACCTGGTGCCCGACCTCACCATCAAGGAGAACATCGAGGTCACGGCGCACCTGTCCAAAAACCCGCTCAATGTCGACAACTTGCTGCGTTCGCTGGGCCTTTACGAGCACCGCAACAAGTTCCCGCGCCAGGTCTCGGGCGGCCAACAGCAGCGCTGCGCCATTGGCCGTGCGCTCGACAAAAACCCGGGCCTGCTGCTGTGCGACGAGCCCACCGGTGCGCTCGACTATAAGACGTCCAAGGAAATCTTGCAGCTCATGGAGGATGTTAACCGCGCCTACGGCTGCACCATCATCATTGTCACCCACAATGCCGCCATCGCGCGCATGGCCAATCGCGTGCTGCGCCTGCGCGACGGGCACATCGTCGAGGATGAGCTCAACGAGTCGCCCATCGCGGCCGCCGAGCTCGATTGGTAGGCGGCGCCATGACACCTCTCGCAAAACGTCTCCCGCGCGAGCTGCGCCGCAATATCGGCAAGTACCTGGGCATCTTTTTGCTTATGTGCGGAAGCATCGCCCTCACCTCGGGCTTTTTGCTCGCGGCGCATTCCATCGGTTGCCTTATCGACGACATGCGCGATGCGTACACGATTGAGGACGGCCGCGTGACCACCTCCTTCGAGGCTACCGACGATCAACTCAAGGCCGCCGAGGATGCAGCCGGCGACGTCGGCGGCGTCACGCTCTACAAGAATTTCTCCATCGACGCCATCATCAAAAAGACCGCCGGCGACGACGGCACCAAGCGCACGCTGCGCACCTATGCGCACCGCGCTAAGGTGGACATTGCGTCCTACTGTGAGGGCAAGGAACCCAAGGCGGATGACGAGGTGGCCATCGACCGTGTCTTTGCCACCAATAACAACCTGTCCGTGGGCGATAAAGTCGAGCTCGAGGGTCGCACCTACACCATTTGCGGCATCATGACCCAGCCCGATAGTCAGGCGCTGTTCCTCAACAATTCGGACTTTACGGTGAACACCATCACGTACGGCGTGGCCGAGGTCACCGATGGCGGCTTTGCCGCGCTCGAAGATGCCGGCGGCGCACCCGCCTACACCTACTCCTTCACCTTTACCGATCGCGACCTCCCCACCGCGGACCGCATCGACGCCGAGCAAGATATGGTCGAGGCACTGACCGACGCCGATGCGCGCGTGGACGATCTGACCGACGCCGATTCCAATCAGGGCATTGGCTATGCGCGCGATGACGTGGACGGCGACTCCATGATGTGGATGACGCTGCTCGACATCATCATCGTGATCATGGCGTTCGTCTTTGTGGTCCTTACCGACGCCACCATCGAGGAGGAGAGCGCCATCATCGGCACGCTGCTCGCCAGCGGTTATCGCCGTCGCGAGATCGTGCTGCACTACCTGGCACTTCCCGCCATCGTGGGCGTGGTCGCGGCGCTTTTGGGCACTGCGCTCGGCGTTGTGTTCTTTACCGAGCCCATGCGCAGCCTCTATTACGGTTCGTACAGCCTGCCGCCCTTCCAGGTGTACTGGAGCTGGGAGATCTTTGTGAAGTGCGCCGTGGTTCCCGCCGCCGCGCTCATCCTCATCACGCTGGTGGGCCTGCTTCGCAAAATGGGCAAGACGCCGTTGCAGTTCCTTCGTCACGAGGCGAGCGGCAAATCGGGCACCAAGCGCGGTATGCAACTGCCGGAGCGCATGGGTTTTGTTTCCCGCTTCCGCCTGCGTATCTTTCTGCGCAACCTGGGCAACTTTGCCACGCTCTTTGTGGGCATTGCGTTTGCCTCGCTGCTGCTGCTCTTTGGCCTGGCGATTCTTCCCACGATGACGCACTACGCGGACAACCTCGAGACAAGCCTGGTCGCCGAGCACCAGTACACGCTCAAGGCGCCGCTGG
Organism: uncultured Collinsella sp.; assembly: GCA_958346165.1. The sequence goes on from CATVQO010000018.1 coordinate 2,877, forward strand.
AGCTCGAGGGCACTGCCGAGGATCGCGAGCAGTGGTCAGCACTCGAGCGCTTGCAGTCGGTTGACGGCGCGCTGCTTTCCGCCGCCCAAGATGCCGATGACGAGCTTGACGACGCGGCCGATGCGGCGCAGACGGCAGCCGATGCCGCGACCGCATCTCCGTCTGCCGAGAGCCTGACTGCGGCGCAGGATGCGCTTACCAAGGTCCAGGACAAGAAGGATGCGCTTTATGCGCGCCTCGATGACCTTGCCGATATCCTCGGCTGCAACCGCGACGAGGCTATCGACCTGATTGACAAGGCCTCTAAGATCGACACCGACAACGACGACATTCACCCGGTCAACACGATTGACAACGGCGCGGGCGCAATCGCGCAGGCCGAGAAATATGCCGTTTACCAGCTGCAATACGACCGCGGCGATGGTAATGGCGAGGAGACGATTTCTGTCTACGGCATCTCGCCCGATTCGCGCTACTGGAAAGGGCTGGACGTCGGCGACGGACGCGTCGTCTTTGGCGGTGGCTTGCTCGATAAGTTTGGCTGGAGCGAGGGCCAGAAGGTCACGCTCAGCGACAAGTACGAGGGCGAGCATTATTCCCTTGAGTACGCGGGCAAGGATTGTGCCTGGGGCTCAAAGTCGGACATGAATATCTATATGAGTGTCGACGACTTTAACGAGCTGTTCGGCAACGACGCCGCCTATTTTAACGGCTATGTGAGCAACGAGAAGCTCGACCTCGACGCGCGCTACTTTGCCGGCGACACCACGCCCGACGACATGCGTGCCGTGGGCGACCAGTTCATCGGCATGATGAGCAAAATGATTGGCATGATGGTTGGGCTTGCGGTGTTCATCTTCTTGCTGTTTATGTATCTGCTGACCAAGGCTGTGATCGACCACAGCGCCCGCTCGATCAGCTACATGAAAGTCTTTGGCTATCGCGATAGCGAGATCTCGCATCTGTACATCCGCTCGATCACGCTGTGCGTGGCGGCGTCGCTCGTGCTGAGCCTGCCCGTGATCATCGGCTCGCTCACGGCCATCTTCCGCTCGATGCTGCTCGCCTACAACGGCAATATCGAGATCTACGTGCCCGCTTGGTCTATGGCTGCATGCGTCGGCATTGGCTTTGCGACCTACCTGGTCGTGGCGCTGCTGCACACGCGCTCTATCAAGCGCGTGAGCCTGGCCGAGGCCCTCAAAGTCCAAGAGTAGTCATTTAAGAACGTCCCCAATGACTAGGTGCCGTACTTGACTTTAACTCTGCTTTAACTGGTACCATCCTCTATGTTTGTAACGCCATATAGACCGAGGGGATATATCTATGACCGTAACTGCACCCGCAGCACCCGCTAAGGTGTACTTCACCAACCTGCGCACGCATGCTCGCGAGAGCCAGCTCGACAAGCTCAAGCGCCTCATTCGTCACGCCGGAATTGAGCAGATCGACTTTGAGAACAAGTTCGTTGCCATCAAGATTCACTTTGGCGAGCTGGGCAACCTGAGCTTTTTGCGCCCCAACTACGCCCGCGCCGTCGCGGATGTCGTGAAGGAGCTTGGCGGCAAGCCCTTCCTCACCGACTGCAACACGCTCTATGTCGGTAGCCGCAAAAACGCGCTCGAGCACATCGACACCGCCTACCAGAACGGCTTTACCCCGTATGCCACGGGTTGCCAGATCATCATTGCCGACGGCCTCAAGGGCACCGACGAGGCGCTCGTCCCGGTCGAGGGCGGCGAGTACGTGCACGAAGCCAAGATCGGTCAGGCACTCATGGACGCCGATATCGTGATCAGCCTCACCCACTTTAAGGGCCATGAGCAGGCCGGCTTTGGCGGCGCCATGAAGAACCTGGGTATGGGAGGCGGCAGCCGTGCCGGCAAGATGGAGCAGCATGCCGCCGGCAAGCCGAACGTCGCGATCGAGCACTGCGTTGGCTGCCATGCCTGTGAAAAGATCTGCGCTCACAACGCTATCTCGTTCGACGACACCCGCGAGCGCGAGCTTGCCAGCGGCGCTACTCGCACGGTGCACGTGGCTGCCATCGACCACGATCGCTGCGTGGGCTGCGGACGCTGCATTGCGGCATGCAACCAGGACGCCATCAAGCCCGGTTATGAAGCCGCGGCCGACGTGCTCAACTGCAAGATCGCCGAGTATACGAAGGCTGTCGTCGACGGCCGCCCGAGCTTCCATATCTCGCTTGCCATGGATATCAGCCCCAACTGCGATTGCCATCCCGAAAACGACACGCCTATCGTCAACGATATCGGCATGTTCGCGAGCTTCGACCCGGTCGCCATCGACCAGGCCTGCGCCGATGCCGTCATGGCATCCGAGCCGCTGCCCAACACCGAGCTCACCGATAGCGCGGCCAAGATGGAGCACAATCACGAGCATCTGGAGGGCGAGCAGGCGCGTGATCCCTTCTGCATCACGCATCCCGACACCGACTGGCGCGCGTGCATCGCGCACGCCGAAAAGATCGGCCTGGGCACGAGCGAGTACGAGCTCATCGAGGTCAAGTAGCGTCTAACTATTGGACAAAATAAGCGCCTTTGTAGCGTAAGTTGAGCAAAAGCCGCCCACGAGCACAACGCTCGCGGGCGGCTTTTCGGAAGTGCGGTGAAAAAACGAATACCGCCGACCACAAACCGTTTTTTGGCAACAAAACCCCAGACGTTGCTTTTTGCCTAAAAATACTCGTCGAGGAAGTTGTCGACCGTGTTCCAGTAGAGTTCGGGGTCGACCTGCGCGCTCTTGGCGTGGGTGGCGCCATGGATAGTGAGCTTTTGCTTGACCTTGCTGGCGCACGCGTCGTAGTTTTGGTCGAGCATGCTGTACGGCACAAAAGTGTCCTGGTCGCCGTGGATAAACAGCATGGGAACCGTCGCGTGTTTGAGTTGCCCCACGCTGCTCGCCTTATGAAAGTCGTAGCCCGCGCGCACGTTGCATACCAAGTTTGCTACATCGAGCAAGGGAAAGCTGGGCAAGCCGAACACGTTCTTGAGCTGCAGAGAAAACTCGTCCCAAACACTCGTATAACCGCAGTCCTCGATAATGCATTTCACGTTTGCGGGCAGAGGTTCCCCCGCGACGTTCATGGCGGTTGCCGCACCCATCGACTCGCCAAAGACCAGGATGCGTGCCTCGGGGTCAGCCTGAACGATTTGCTCGATCCATGCGACGACATCGAGCCGCTCGGGCCAGCCCATGCCGATATAGTCGCCGCCGGAGCGCTCGTGGGCGCGCGCGGCGGGCGCGAGTACGTTCATGCCGCGGTCGTGGAATCGCTTGACGTATCGGGCCATACCGATGGGCTCGTTGGTATATCCATGCAGGCAGACGGCGTAGTCGTGCGTGCTCTCCGACGCAGCAAAATACCAGGCGGCAAGCTCGGTCCCGTCGTCCGCGGTGAGGCTCCTGCTCTCGCGGTTCTCTTTAAACCATGCCCGCGCCTCGGTATCCTCGGCATCCGGCTGCTCACCTTCTTTGTCGTTCTTGCTATCCTGCATCATCTTCATGGTGTATGGCGCGCGGGGATTCAGCGCGAAGTCAAACAGGAAGTTGCCGGCAAATCCGAGCAGCGCAACGACAACCACCAGTGCAACGATGCCGGCTATCTTGAGCTTTCGATGGGAACGTGCGTTTTGAGCCATGCGGTATTCTCCTATAAGATGTTAATACATCAACATTTAATGCAAGCGCATTATGGACGTTCGCCGTTGATGCGTCAACAGACAAAGAATGGGTAAACAAAGGGTCACGTATGGTGCAAATTTCGCACGTACCTAGACGCTTTGATATAGTGTTGAGAACTCTTTACGTTGGAGGATGTAACCGGCATGTCCGATTCGAGCGACAGTTCTAAGCCGCGACCCAAGACCGCGGCCGTTCCACACTACACGGTGGGCGAGGAGATCATGAACTCCGTCACCCATGGTGTCGGCTGCCTGCTGGGTATCGCGGGCCTGGTGCTCCTGATCGTATTCGCTGCCCTGCGCGGCGGAGGCCCGGCCCACATGGCCGCGGCGATTGTCTATGGTGTCAGCATTATCCTCGAATACCTAGCCTCCACGCTCTACCACGCGATTCAGCCCGCGCGCGCCAAGCGCGTGTTTCGCATCATCGACCACAGCTGCATCTACCTGCTCATTGCGGGCAGCTATACGCCGTTTTGCCTTATCACGCTCGCAAACGACGGCGGCCCTGCGCTGTTCTTTGCCGTATGGGCCATCGCCATTATCGGCATCGCCCTCGAGTGCTTTATGCGCGAGCGTCAACCGCACTGGGTAAGCGGCCTGGTTTACCTGCTGATGGGCTGGCTCGTTGTCTTTAAGCTGCCCGAACTTGTGGCGCTGCTCAACCCCGTGGCACTTGCCCTGCTCGCCGTCGGCGGCGTGTGCTACACCGCGGGCGTGCCGTTCTATATCGCCAAAAACGTGCGCTACCTGCACAGTGTGTTTCACTTGTGGGTGCTCGCCGGCAGTATCTTCCAGTTCATGGCGGTGATCCTCTTCGTAATCTAGCGATCGCGCCTGCGCCCGCGGGCCCGTCCGGGCGCCCGCCGGGTGCAACTGCCCTATCCGCCATCAACGTTTTGACCTGACGTCCCGAATCTTGGAGGTTCGAGAAACTCCCGATGGACATAACCATCTCCCTTATCACCACCCTCGTTTTGACCCTCATCAACGGCTACTTCTCTATGTCCGAGATGGCGCTCACCACGGCCAAGCGCGCCGTGCTGGAGCACGAGGCCGAGGAAGGCGACAAGCGCGCCGAGCGTGCCATTAAGCTGGCTGCCGACTCCGACCAGCTGCTCGCCACCATCCAGGTCGCCATCACGCTCGTGGGCTTCGCCTCGTCCGCCGTCGCCTCGACGAGTCTGTCCGACCCGCTCGCCACGTGGCTCATGAGCTTTGGCATCGCGCCGCTCTCCGCCATCGCGCGCGGCCTGGCGCCGGTCATCATCACCGTCGCGGTCGCCTTCGTGTCCATCGTGATCGGCGAGCTTGTGCCCAAGCGCATCGGCCTGGCCAACGCCGAAGGCGTGTCCAAGCAGGTCGTGGGGCCGTTGTCGTTTTTCCAAAAGATCGCCCGTCCGCTCGTGTGGCTGACCGGCGCTTGCTCCGATGGCCTGGCCCGCATCCTGCGCATCAAGAGTGCCGACGACCGTCAGAACGTCTCGGAAGAAGAGATCAAGTACATGGTCTCGGAGCAGGACGACCTGCTCGACGAGGAAAAGCGCATGATCCACGAGATCTTCGACCTGGGCGACACCGTGGCTCGCGAGGTCATGGTGCCGCGCGTGGACACCACCATGTGCGAGGACGACGAGACGGTCGCCGATGTGCTGTCCACCATGCGCCAGACCGGCTTTAGCCGCATCCCCGTCTATCACGAGGATCCCGACAACGTCGCCGGCATCGCGCACATCAAGGACCTGATTCAGCCCGCGCTCGACGGCAAGGGCGACCAGCCCATCGCCGGCTTTTTGCGCGACGCCACCTTTGTGCCCGACACCAAGGACATCCTGCCGCTGCTGTCCGAGATGCAGACCTCGCACGACCAGATCGTGGTGGTCGTGGACGAGTACGGCGGCACGGCCGGCATCATCACCATCGAGGACATCGTCGAGGAGATCGTCGGCGAGATCGAGGACGAGTTCGACCCCGACAACAAGTACCTCACGCGCCTTTCGCGCCGCGAGTGGCTTGTCGATGGGCGTTTTTCGTGCGATGACGCGATTGAGCTTGGTTGGCCGCTCGAGGAAAGCGATGATTATGAGACCATCGCCGGCTGGATTTTGGAGCTTTGCGACTCGGTGCCCGACATCGGAGAGGTGTTTGAGGTCGCGGGGTACAAGTTCAAGGTGCAGTCGATGCGTGGCCAGCGCATCTCGCTCATTCGCGTGATTGCTCCGGCCGAAACCGATAAGAAGGATTCCGAGTCTTCGGCAGAGAAGCCGGCGGCGTCGGGTGCGGGCTCTGTGGATCCGCACGATGGCGACGAGTAGGGCAAGGAAGAGTAGGGGAGAGTTATGGCAGGCCTGTTCAACATCCTTAAGGTCACCGTCAGCGAGGACAAGATCTGCGCGCATGTGCTGGTGAACCCCGGCATGCCGCTCATGACCTCGGAGGATATCGAGGCCACGGCGCGCGTGTATTACCTGGTGCCGGCGATTGCCAAGCACCTGTGCCTGGGTGATTCCGGTCGCGAGTTCCAGGACTGCATGGGCCAGACCGAGCTTTGCCACCTGCTGGAGCACGTGACGGTCGAGCTCATGAACGAGACCGGGCTTGCCGGCAGCATCTCGTGCGGCCGCACGCGCGTAAGCGAGCACGACGAGCGCGTTTTTGAGGTTGAGCTTTCGTGCCCCGACGACGCGCTGGCCATCGGTGCGCTGTCTTCGGCCACCTTTATGATGGACTGGGCGTACCTGCACGCCGACCAGCCTGCCCCCGACGTGGAAGGCACGGTCGCGGGCCTGCGCAACCTGGTGCTGGGCATGCGCGCCGAGGCCGAGGGCAAGGATCCTCACGAGGCCGTCGCCGCTGCGAACGGCGAAGATGCTGCCGAGGACGAGGGCTCTGACGAGGGCGATGTGCCGGTTGACGCCGAGCCCGTTGCCGATGCGACCGCCGAGCCCGTTCCCACCGAGCCCCAGGGCGTCCCCAACTTTGACGACGAGCCCCAGGTGGCGATTGATACCGAGGGCGCGGTTGCCGAGAACCACGAGGCCTCCGCTGCCGTCTTTGGCGGTGCGGCGACGGTTCCGGCAGGACCTGCGCATGAGGGCGGTCTGCCGCTCGTGGACGGCGCCGGCGAGGACCCGGGTGCCACGGTGACCATGCCGGCTATGCCTCAGGAGTAGGCCTACGCGTTTATCACCATCACGTACCTGCGCCTTTGCCGTACGCAGATGAGCGGAGCGGCAAGTGATGCGCTGCGGGTATAATGGACAGCATTCAAACGGTGGGCACCGACGTGCCCGCAGGAGAGGAATGATCATGGGTAAGACTTTCAGCTTTGTCTCCGGCGCACTTTTTGGTGCCGCTGCCGGCGCTATTGTCGGCGTTGCTCTGGCCCCGCGCTCGGGCGCCGAGACCCGCGCCATGGCTGCCGATATCGCCAACGACGCCTGGGACAATATGCGCGACACCTACGAGCACAGCGCCGAGGAGGCCCGTGCTGCGGTGAATGACTTTGGCCCGATGGTCGACGCCAAGACCGATGACCTGCGCGCCAAGGTCGATCTGGCCCGCGAGCGCATGGACCAGCTGCGCGAGCAGCTCAACGATGCCATCTCGGGTGGCAACGTGACGCCCGCCGCCGACGTCGTGGTCGAGAACGCCGTCGAGGCTGATACCGAGGCTGCGGAGCCCTCGACCGAGGCATAATGCGCGCCGGGGATTTTGTCGGCGCCAAGATCTATCGCAAGCCTACCGAGGACAGGCGCATCAAAAAGGACGGCACGCCGCGCAGCCCTAAAAAGCTCGGAAAGATTCACTTTCCGGTCTTTACCCCGGGCGGTACGCGCGTGGTCGGCTTTATGGTCCGCCAGTCTGATATCGCGGGCATGATCGAGCGCCCCGACCGATTCGTAGCGCTCGACGCCATTGGTGTCTACGAGGGCGCCATTGCGGTCGATGACGTCAAGGACACGTACGATGCCGCCGCTGCCAAGCGCCTCGACATCAACCTGGACGATTGCATCATCTGGGTCGGTATGGACGTGCGCACGGAATCAGGCGACGTCGTGGGCTATTGCTCGGACGTTGAGTTCAAGCCACGCTCGGGCATCGTGCAGGCATTCTATGTGACCGCCGGTGCTGCTTCGAGTGTTTTGGTTGGTGACACGCAGGTGCCGCCGACGATGCTGCGCGGCTATGCGGACGGCGCGATGATTGTTTCGGACGAGGTCAAGTCGCTCGGGTATTCGGGCGGTGCGGCTGCCAAGGCCGCCGAGGCCAGCGTCGTGGTGGGCGACAAGGTCAAAAAGGGCGCCAAGGTGCTCGACGACAAGGGATCGGTTGCCGTGGACAAGGGCAGTCGCGCACTGGGCAAGCAGCTCGGCAAGACGCGCGGCATGTTCAAGGCCTTTAAGGACGAATACCAAAAGGCGAGCGGAGGCTCGTCAAAAGCTACAAAATAGCGACGTACCAAATGATGGGAGGCAAGCCGGAGACCTGTTGCTCCGGCTTGCTGTGTTTATGGGGGAGGGCACATGCGCCAAAACGGATCCAACTTAAACGAGCGTTCGGGTGCGCGTCCGACGGCGCGCCGCGATTTGGGGCAGCTGCCCAGCGGTCAGCGCAAGCGTCACCGTAAGCCCGGCGCGATGTACCTCAACCATAGCCGCGGGTTTAGCGACCGCAGTGCGCGCATCGGCAACAGCCGTACGCCCCGTCGTTCGTCTCGCCTGCCCTACGCGCTCATCGCCGTGGGTTGCGCGCTCGTGCTGTTTATCGCTGCCGTCGTGGGCTACGTCAACCGCAGTGTGGACGTGGAGCTCAACGGCCAGAAGACCGCGGTGCGTGTGGGCTCTACGCTGCAGAATCTCATCGACGACCAGGAGTTGACTGACACCTACGACGCAGGCGACCTGCTGGCCGTCGATGACAGCGTGCTCAAGCGCCATGGGGGCGAAAAGCTGTCGGTGAAGGTCGACGGCAAGCGCGTGAAGCAGGGCAAATGGGATAGCCGCGAACTCGAGGGCGGCGAGAAGGTGACGGTCAAGGATGGCCGTAACACTTACGAGAAGCACGAGGTTCAGGCTACGGTTATCGAGCCCAAGCTCAAGGTCGAGGGCACGGGCGCTATCGAGTATGTGCAGACATGGGGTGTCCAGGGCCGATCCGAGGTGTGGGTTGGTGAGCAGTCAGGCAAGACGCAAGACCGCGGCGAGGTTGTGCCCGCCACCGATTGCGTTGTTACGTGCGCCTGCGTGGCGCCCAAGGGCAACAAAAAGTACGTGGCACTGACGTTTGACGAGGGTCCGAGCGGCGCCACCAAACAGATCTTGCAGGTGCTCAAGGAAAAGGGCGTCACCGCGACGTTCTTCCTTTCGGGCGATGCGGCCGAGGCCTCGCCTGCCACGGCCAAGGCGATTGTCGACGCCGGGTGCGAGATCGGATCCAACAGCTACAGCGACGATTCGCTCAAGGGTCAGGACCGTGAGGCGGTACGCGAACAGATCACGAAAGGCACCGATGCGATTAAGTCGGCGACCGGCGTGAAGACGATGCTGCTGCGTGCTCCCTACGCTGCCTTTGACGAACAAAACTGGATTGATGCGATGGACCTGGTCTCCGCCGTGGTCTCGTGGAATATTGACTCGGGCGACTGGCTGCTCAACGGTGCCGACGAGCAGGTCTCGACGGTGCTCGATTCGGTGACGCCGGGCAATATCGTGCTGCTCACCGATAGAGACGAATGCGCCGAGCAGACACTCGAGGCGCTGCCGCAGATTATCGACGGCCTCATTGCCGACGGCTACAAGATCGTGACGCTCAGCGACCTGGTCAAGACGGACACGTCGTTGAGCAAAAAGCTCACCTCGCTGACGAAGGCCACCATGCCCAAGGACGCCGTGTTCCCCCAGCTTGCCGAGGACGACGACACCACAGAGTAGTCATTGGGTAGTCGTTTAAGAGCGTCCCCAATGGCTATGTCACGGATGCGTCAGCGTTTGGTATGCCTGCAATGTGCAGCGCATAAATTCGATGCCGCAGGGCGATGCTGATGCTATAGTTACTGCGGTTAATGAGGGTCAAGAGAAAGGTTACAGGTGAAATCCAAACCTCGACCATACAGTCGATGACCCCATGCAGGTGCTTTTTGCGCATGCACGGGGTGTAAGCGTCGAGCGGCGTGCCGCCCGCGCATGCGTATACATATCCAGAAGCCCCCGGACGCCGCACGCGCGGCCGCGTTCGGAGGAATAATGATGGGGAGCACCATTGAATTATCTGAGTGAGATGCTCAAATTGCCGGTCTTGGACGTCGATGGCGAAAAGCTCGGCGTGGTCAACGATTTTGGTATTGCTACCGGCGAAGTTTTTCCACACGTGACGTCGCTCGCGTTCCGCGGTCCCGGCAAGACGCCGTTTATGATCAGCTGGCGCAAATGGGTCGACCGTATCGACGAGACGGGTGTACACCTTAAGACGTCGGCCACCGAAATCCGTTTTTCGTACCTGCAGCCGACCGAACTCTTGCTTGCCCGCGACGTGCTCAACAAGCAGATTGTCGACACGCAGGGCATGAAGGTCGTGCGCGTAAACGACATCAAGTTTTCCATGTCGGGCGAAAACCAGCTGCGCCTGCTGGGCGCCGAGGTCGGTGCCCGCGGTCTGCTACGCGCCATCAGCCCCGCGCTCGAGCATATCGTCGAAGGCTTTATGAAGCACCTGGGCAAGCCGCTCAGTGAGGACATCATCGCTTGGTCCTACATGGACCTGCTCGACCGCTCGACCAAGAACATTCAACTCTCGGTGTCGCACAAGACGCTCGGCGAGCTGCACCCTGCCGACATCGCCGACATTATCGAGCAGCTCGACCCGCGCCTGCGTGCGCAGGTGTTTGCGCAGCTCGATACTGCCCAGGCCGCCGAGGCCATCTCGGAGTTCGATGACGACGAGCTTATGACCGAGATGCTCGAGGGCCTGTCCGATACCGACGCATCGTCGATGCTGGCCATGATGGACCCGGACGACGCTGCCGACCTGATCGACGAACTCGATTATGAGAAGGCCGAGAAGCTCCTGCGCCTGATGGGCGTCAAGGAGGAGAAGGCGATTCGTAATCTGCTGGGCTACGAGGACAACACCGCCGGCCGCATCATGACCTCGGAGTTTGTCTCGCTGCCCGCCACGGCAACGGTCGGTGACGCCATCGAGGCGATTCGCAAGCTCGACGAGGACTTTGAGAGCGTCTATTACGTCTATACCGAGGACCCGAGCGGCATGCTGACGGGCGTGCTTTCGCTGCGCACGCTGATCGTGGCCGACCGCGACGCCACGCTGGGCCAGCTCGCCTATCGCGATCTGGTCTACGTGTCACCCGACGAGGACCAGGAAGACGTGACGGACGAGATGACCAAGTACGACCTGGTTGCCATCCCTGTCTGCGACGAGAACCGTCATATCCTGGGCATCGTGACCTTCGACGACGCCATGGACGTTATTGCCGAGGAGCATCAGGAGGACCTGCAGATCGCCGGTGTCGGCTCGGGCGATAGCGCGTCGGACGACTCGACGAACGTGCTCAGCTGGTTCGTGCATCGTCAGTACTGGGTCGTCGTGTGGGGCATCGCCTCGTGCATCATGGCAACGGTGCTGGGGACGGCGCTGGGCTCCGCGCGTTTGGTGGTGTTCCCCATGTGCGCCATGCCGCTCGTGTTGCTGGCTGCCTCGCGTATGGTGTCGTTCGTCAAGAACTACTTCCTGGAGTATGACGGTCACGACGACGAGCCCAAGCCGTATCTGGGGTTCTTCTTCCAGAGCACGGGCATGGGCCTGATTCTGTCACTCGTGACCTATCTGTGCGCCCAGCTGGTGCGCACCGCTGCGTTCCCCGATGCGCCCATGTTTGAGAAGCAACTCTTTACCGGGTGCTTTAATATCGCTGCCATCATTTGCCTGGTTGGCAACATGAGCGCCGTGATTTACCTGATGGTGCTGTTCTGGCGTGACGAGCATGACCTCAACACGTCGGGCACCGCCATGAACGTTATTGCCGTCATGATCTCGTGCGTAGCGTACTGCGCCGCTGCGGTGCTGCTCACCATGTCGGTCATGGGTTAGGTGGTCGCGTGCAAAATACCAAGCAAAAGTCGGGCACCAAGCAAAAGTTGACCATCGCGGCCATCTTTGGCGCTATGGGTCCCGGTCTGCTGGCGGCGCTTTCGGGCAATGACGCCGGCGGCATTGCAACGTATTCCAGCGCGGGCGCCAGCTATGGCTACAAGATGCTCTGGATGCTTCCCGTCATGACTGTGCTGCTCATCGTGACGCAGGAGACCGCGGCGCGCTGCGGCTGCGTCACGGGCAAGGGCCTGGCATCGCTCATTCGCGAGCGCTTTGGCGTGCGCAAGAGTGTACTTGCTATGGCGGCGCTGTTGATCGCCAACACGGCTGTGACCATTTCGGAGTTCGCGGGCATCGCCAGCGGCCTTGCTCTCTTTGGCGTGCCGGCGGGCATTTCGGTGCCGCTGGTGGCGCTGCTGGTGTGGATGCTTACCATGTCGGGCAGCTTCCAGCGCATCGAGAAGATTCTGCTGCTGGTGAGCTGCGTGTTCGTGACCTATATTGTCGCCGCGTTTATGGCTGGCCCCAACTGGGGTGAGGTCGCGGTCGACCTGGTCGTGCCTAACATTCAAAATGACCCCAGCTACGTGTCGCTCGTGGTCGCAACGATCGGTACCACCATCGCGCCGTGGATGATTTTCTTGGCGCAGAACAACGTGGTCGATAAGAACGCGGGCGAGGACGATATCGTGCTGCAGCGCATCGATACCGTGAGCGGCTCGCTTGCCGCCGATGTCATTGCCGGCTTTATTATCATCACGACCGGTACGGTGTTGTTCCCGGCGGGTATTCAGATTAGCGATGCTGCCGATGCCGCCCGCGCGTTGGAGCCTATTGCGGGTCAGTGGTCCACGGTACTGTTTGCCTCGGGCCTGGTCGCGGCGAGCTTCTTGGCTGCCTGTGTGCTGCCGGGCGTTACGTCGAGCGCTATCTGCGAGGCATTTGGCTGGGAGCGCGGTGCCGACCGCAGCTGGGACGAGGCTCCGGTCTATCGCGGCATCATTACGGCCATCATTGGTATCTCTGCCGTGCTGGTGCTTATGCCCGGCGTCGATCTGTTCCAGATTATGATGACCTCGCAGGTCATCAATGGCGTGCTACTGCCCGTGGTTCTGGTGTTCCAGGTGGTTATTGCCGCTGACCGTCACATTATGGGTGCCAACCGCAACGGCCGCGTGTGGAATGTGCTCACTTGGGCGACTATCGGTGTGATTACGGTGCTCACGGTCGTCATGTTTGTTCTGCAGGCGATGGGCTACAGCGCTTAACGCCCACTTTTGCTTCCGAACAGGCCGCAGCGATGGGCTGCGGCCTGTTTTTTGTCTGCTATAGGGTGTTAGTTATATAGCAATGGACAAAAAATGCCAAATATGAGTACTGTTGCTAAGTGAATAGCATTTACATCCTAAAAGATAATGAACATAGCCTTTAGTATGTTCATTAAAATTGGCTCCAATACGCCTTAAACCAGTCAGGTTGGCTGCTTTAGGGGGTTGTAGGGGTCGCTCGGACGTCATTTTGGGTGGTTTTGCCTGCTACTAAAATGGTAACAGTACTCATATTTGCCCTTTTTTGCCCACAGACCTTTGAGGGTGCGGCGAAAA
>CATVQO010000019.1 GCA_958346165.1 uncultured Collinsella sp.
TTCGGGTAGCGTGCGTGGAGCTGCACGGTAACGTGCAGACAAGATAAATGACCGTTCACGACAGAACCCGGCTTATAGGCCCACTTGGCATTTTTGTTACCCTGACAATCGGTACGGCCTTTGCCGTATTATTGAGGCTGTTTGTTGCCGCGCTTAGTTTTGTTGAGGGGCTTTGTTGGACAGCTATTTTACTCTGCAATCGAATATTGAGGCTTCGGGCGAGTTTGTGGACCGCAAGAGCCGGTTTATTGCCCAGCTGGTCCATATTGAGTCCGAGGATGAGGCGAATGCCTTTATCGAGATGGTTCGCAAGCGTCATTACGACGCTCGGCACAATGTTCCTGCGTGGATTTTAGTCGATGGACGTGAACGTCAGAGCGATGACGGTGAGCCGAGCCGCACGAGCGGCATGCCGACGCTCGAGGTACTGCGCGGCGCAGAGCTCAAAAATGTTTGCTGCGTGGTGACGCGCTATTTTGGTGGCACGCTGTTGGGACCTGGTGGCTTGGTGCGCGCCTATACCGCGGCCACGCAGGCGGCGGTGGCAGCTGCTCGGGAGGCCGGGCAGATTGTCGAGATGACGAGTGTCGTGCCTGTTGACGTGCATGTGGCCTATCCGCAGTATGAGCAGGTGCTTCGTTTGGCGCAGGATTCGGGTGCCAAGGTTTCGGATACCGATTACGCGGATGCCGTGACACTTCACTTGGTGTTTAAGGCGGGGGAGCAGGACCCGTTTTGCGCTAAAATGCGCGAGCTTATGGCAGGGCGCGAGGAGATTGAGGTCGGCGCTACCGAGTTTGCGGAGTTCTAACGGCGACGGCCGGCGTTTTTTTGGATGGATCCCAAACGCGCCGGCCGTCGTTTTATGTTGCTGCCGTTTACTCGGCGAGCTGCTTTAGCACATCGCAGGCGATCTCGATGGCATCGTCGATGCAGCCGGGGCAGCTGCGGAGCGGACCCTTATCCGATCCGATGCCCTTGAGCGTGCCGCAGACGGTCGTCGTGTTCTTCTCGCCAAATCGCTTGGCAATCTCGCGCGACAGCTTGTAGGTCTGGCCTTTGGTCTTGGGGTTCTCCATGCCGTCGCTCATTACAAAGCCCATTATGGCAACAGCGCCCGAGATGGCGCCGCAGGTCTCGGTCATGCCACCCATGCCGGCGCCAAAGCCCTCGGTGAGGGTAAAGGCAGTCTGGGGGTCGAGCCCGACGGCAGGTGCGAGCGTGCAGGCAACGGCCTGGGCGCAGTTAAAGCCACGGGCGTGGTATTCGGCAGCTTGAGCCTGACAGGCGGTGATGTCGAGCTGGGCCGTATCGATTTGCTTCATCGTTGTCTCCTTGGTTACGGTGTACCCGCCTATGGTACCCGTGACGGGGTATGTAATCATCGAGAGCTTCATGTATGCCTCATTTTTATCTATCGAGCAAATGCCCAAGGCTTGAGATAAATACCCCTGATCAATTTGTCCTATAACCTACCTTGGGGATGGGTTGAGAGGGGTGCAGGGTAGCGGTATCGTGAACCGAATGAAACGTAACCCAGGCTAGGGAGCTAGATATGAGCGAGCAGACCATCGGTACCACATGTGTTCAGGGCGGCTATCACCCGGGAGATGCCGAGCCGCGCCAGGTGCCCATCTACCAGTCCACCACGTGGAAGTACGACACGTCCGAGCACATGGGCAAGCTGTTTGACCTGGAGGAGTCGGGCTATTTCTACAGCCGTCTGCAGAACCCCACGTGCGATCTGGTTGCCGCCAAGATCTGCGAGATGGAGGGCGGCACTGCCGCGATGCTCACGAGCTCGGGCATGGCTGCGAACTTCCTCGCGATCTTTAACGTGGCCGGTGCCGGCGATCACGTGGTCGCGAGCTCTGCCATCTATGGCGGCACGTACAACTTGCTCGCCCACACCATGGGCCGTATGGGGCTGACCTGCACGTTCGTTGCCCCCGACTGCACTGATGAAGAGCTCGAGGCAGCCTTTGAGCCCAATACCAAGCTCGTCTTTGGCGAGACGATCGCCAATCCCGCCCTTGCCGTGCTCGATATTGAGCGCTTTGCCAAGGCTGCGCATGACCACGGCGTGCCGCTGATGGTCGATAACACCTTCCCGACGCCCGTGATGTGCCGTCCCTTTGAATGGGGCGCCGACATCGTTACGCACTCCACTACCAAGTACATGGATGGACATGCTGCCTATCTGGGCGGCGTGATCGTTGACCATGGCCAGTTTGACTGGATGGCCCATGCGGACAAGTTCCCGGGTCTCACCACGCCCGACGAGAGCTACCACGGCGTGACCTATGCCGAGAAGTTCGGTCGCGAGGGCGCCTTCATTACCAAGGCTACCGCGCAGCTCATGCGCGATCTTGGTCCTATGCAGAACCCGCAGGCGGCGTTTTTCTTGAACAGCTCGCTCGAGAGCCTGCATGTGCGCATGCCGCGTCATTGCGAGAACGGCCTGGCCGTTGCCAAGTTCCTGCAGAGTCATCCCAAGGTGCGCTTCGTGAGCTATCCGGGCCTGGAGGGCGACAAGTACTATGACCTGGCTCAGAAGTACATGCCCAACGGTACCTGCGGCGTTGTGAGCTTTGGCTTTAACGGTGGTCGCGCGGCGGCCGAGACCTTTATGAAGAGCCTCAAGCTCGCCCAGATCGCCACGCACGTGGCCGACGCCCGCACTTGCTGCCTGCATCCTGCCAACGCCACGCATCGCCAGATGAACGATGAAGAGCTCATCGCCTGTGGCATTTCCGCCGACATGGTACGCCTGTCGTGCGGCCTCGAGGACACGGCCAACTTGATTGCCGACCTTGAGCAGGCGCTCGAGCAGTGCTAGGCTAGCTCCTTACAAGGTGCCGATGCTGGCAGAAAGCTTCGGCGACCTTTCGTTCCGATTCCGTAGGCGGGACCCCAATCGCGGCTGTTTGCAGGCGATTGGGGCCCCGTTTTTTTGCGTTGGGCCACTCGAAAGGATGGATATGGAGAAAACTGCAGAGCAGCTGCGCCGCGAGCACATTGCTCTAGAGGGCGACACCCATGGCAAGAACAAATGGGCGATTCTGTTTACCGTGCTCATCATGACGTTTATGGTGTGTCTGGATTCGACCGTCGTGACCGTGGCGCTGCCCGTGATGCAAAAGGAGCTGGGCGTGGGCCTCGACCGCATCCAGCTGGTGAGTTCGGTGTATCTGCTTGCGACATGCGTGGCTATGTTGCCGTTTGGCCGTCTGGGTGATGTGCGCGGCAAGGTGAATGTGTTCCAGCTGGGCGTCATCGTCTTTTCGGTCGGTTCGCTGCTGTGCGGCCTTTCGGCCTCGCTCGAGGTTCTTATCCTGGCACGCATTGTTCAGGGCATCGGTTGCGCAGCGGCCATGGCTAACAACATGGGTATCATCACCGAATCGTTTCCGGCGCGCGAACGAGGTCGTGCCATGGGCATTCTCGCGACCTTTGTGGCCCTCGGCATGATGTGTGGCCCCGTGCTCGGCGGCATGCTGGTGGCAAGCTTTCCCTGGGAGAGCATCTTCCTCATCAACCTGCCCATCGGCGTCATCTCGTTTATCGTGGGGCTCTACACGCTGCCGCATGTTAGGCCAGAGGCTGGCGAACGCCCCATGCCCCTTGCCGAGGCTGCTCGCCGCTGTTTTGCAAATTCGGCCTTCACCATCAACCTTGTCTGCATGCTCATCGTGTTCGTTGGCATTGGCGCATCCGAGTTTATTCTGCCGTTCTATTTTCAGGACGCCCACGGCTTTGGTTCTGACATCTCTGGACTACTCTTTTTGGCGCTACCGATGGTGAATGCCTTTATCGGCCCGCTTTCGGGTACGGTTTCGGACCGTGTTGGCTGCGAGGGCCCTACGGCAGTCGGCCTGGGCGTGTACGTATGCGGTCTTTTTGCGGTAAGCACGCTCGACGAGCACTCTTCTATCCCTGTGATCGTGTGCTGCGTCGCGTTTATGTCGTGCGGTACGTCGATTTTCCAGAGCCCCAATAACTCGCTGTATATGGGCTCGGCTCCGCGCGAAGCACTCGGCTTTGCGGGCAGCTTGGGCAGTTTGGCGCGCTACGCGGGTATGGCAGTTGGCATTACGGCGGCATCGCATATCCTATATGGGCAGATGAGCGTGGCGATGGGTGAGGCCGTGACCAGTTTTGTTGCAGGCCGTCCGGATGTGTTCCTGTTTGGTTTTCGTTCGGTGTTCTATGTGTTGATGGCCGTGGCAGCCGTGGGCTTTGCGCTCGCCATGGTGCGTTTGGTGAGGATGCGCGCCCGCCATTAGCTTGTGGAGGCAGGCTTGCCACGAATCGGCCCATCTACTGGTCTTGCGGCTTTATAGTGCGATGCGGCTTGTGGGACGGGCGGGGGTCGGTCCGTGGTAGACTATCGAACAACGTTTATTAATCGCGCGGTATCGTTGCCGCGAGAAGGGGTTGCGCCATGCAGGAGCTTGAGGATCGTATTCGCCATGACGGCATCGTAAAGGCCGGTAACGTCCTTAAGGTTGATGCCTTCCTCAACCACCAGTGCGACGTTGAGTTATTTGACCACATGGGTGCCGAGTGGGCCCGTCTGTTCGAGGGTGTCGAGATCAACAAGATTCTGACGATTGAGGCTTCGGGCATTGGCATGGCTTGCATTGCAGCCCAGCATTTTGGCGGCGTGCCGGTGGTCTTTGCCAAGAAGGCACAGTCCATCAACCTAGACGGCGAGCAGTATGCCACGACCATCTACTCCTTTACCAAGCAGAAGGAGTACCCGGTCATCGTTGGCAAGCGTTTCCTGTCCGAGGGCGACAAGGTCCTGATCATCGACGACTTCCTGGCCAACGGCTGCGCGCTCGAGGGTCTTATCAAGATCTGCGAGGCTGCGGGTGCCGAGGTGTCCGGTATTGGCATCGCCGTTGAGAAGGGCTTCCAGGGCGGCGGCGATAAGCTCCGCGAGCGCGGCTTCCGCGTTGAGAGCCTGGCCCGTATCGCCGATATGGACTGCGAGACCGGCGAGATCACTTTCGCCTAAGCGCGCAACACAAGCGATTGGTATGCGATGTGACAAAGGGACTTTCCCTTTGTCACATTTTTTGTATGAGGGGAGGTGTTGATATGGACGAGAACAAGATGGGATGGCGCGAGTATGCGCGCTATGCCGAGATGTCGGCCGAGGAGTTGGCGCGCGATTGCGAGGTGCAGGTGTTTCGTGCGATGGGTCCGGGCGGACAAGGCGTCAACACGACGGACTCGGCGGTGCGCATGAAACATGTCCCTTCGGGAATTACCGTGACGGCGCGCGAGAGCCGCAGCCAGTTCCAGAACCGTAGCTGCTGTCTGCGTAAGCTGCGTGCAGAGCTTGAGCGTCGTGGCCGTCCGCCGCGCCGACGCGTAAAGACCAAGGTGCCTCAGCGCTCTCGCCAGCGCAGACTCAATGACAAGCACTTCAACGCCATTAAAAAGGCCAACCGTCGCAAGCCGGGTAGCGACGAATAGCCTCCTCATGAGTTGCGGTGAAATAGGGACTGTTTTGCGGCTTTAGCTGCATAAACAGTCCCTATTTCACCGCAACTTAGGTGGGGTTAGCGGGTTGGGCGCCAGACCTCGAGGACGCCGGCGAGGATGTCGACCTCGATGCGCGAGGCGACGATGGGCTCGCCGTCGGCTTGGATGGGGTAGTCTGGCTCCTCAAAAGTGAGCTCGGCATGGCGGCATCGGCGCATGCGAACCGGTGGCAGCTTGGTATGGTGGCCGTCCTTGGCCGAAAGGAACATAGGCAGGGCAACCGCGCGAGGGACAGGGCCGCATGCGTAGCAGACGTCGAGTACGCCGTCGCAGGGGTCGGCATCGGGGCAGATGCGATAGCCCGAGCCATAGGTAGGACCCAGCTGAATCGCCATGATGATCGCCCGCACGCGCTCGGCGGGCGCGCCATCAAAGCTGATGGTCATGGGGTAGTTGCGATAGCGCAGGCCAAACTGCTCAAGTCCCGATAGGGTGTAGAGCGGAGCGCCGGCGAGGCCCGTCTTTTTGCGCAGCTCGGTGGTGCCCAGGCCGATGGCGGCATCGATGCCGACCGAGAGCGTCTGGTCGTAGTACTCAACGGTAGCCTCGCCGCTGCCGCTCGCAGGGCTCCACGAGCGAATGCGCCCGATGTCCTGACGCTGCAGCTCGCAGGTGAGCAGCGCGCCAAAATCCTTACCGGAGAAATCGTCGATGCCGAGCGTTTGGGCAAAATCGTTGCCAGAGCCCACGGGTAGGATGGCAAGAGCGGGGCGGGTGTCCTCCTCTTGCGTCATAAGCCCGTTGACGACCTCGTGAATCACGCCGTCGCCGCCAAGGGCGATAACGGTGCGATAGCCCTGGGCCTGTGCGGCCAGCTCCTTGGCGTGTCCCATGCGCTCGGTTAGCACCAAGTCAAACTGGGATGCGCGTGCAGTCATGTCCAAAAAGCGTTGCAGGCGCTCGGCAACTTCGTGCGCCGCACCCGACTGGGCGGCTGGGTTGGCGATGATGAGCGTGCGGCCAAAATCAGTTGCGTGCATGGGGCGACTCCCGGCGTATGACGTGACGGTGCGGTCGCGCTCAGGTCGAATTGCCCCCGATTGTGGCTGCACGTCGAATACTTACGTCTACTCTATCAGGTCGTTGTGGCGCTCGATAGCATCCGCTACCGTACCGCCCTCATCCACAATAAGCGAACGGCGCTTGGGCGAGATGATGCGCTGGGCGGGGTACACGCCGCGGTGTCCGGCAGTTAGGTAGCTGATAAAGGCCACGATGACAAAGAACCCGGCTGCCGTGCCGTGGAACAGGTCGATGGCCATCATGCAGGTGGTGATGGGCACGTTGAGGCCGGCACAGAACACGCCGAGCATGCCGAGAGCCGCCAGAAAACTGGGGTCGATTCCGACGAGGCAACCGATCCAGCCGCCGAGCGCCGCACCGATGCCAAACAGGGGCGTGACCTCGCCGCCTTGGAAGCCCGCACCCAGGGTAAGCGCTGTGACGACCAACTTGATGGCTGCGTCTGCCAGGGTGGTGTTGCCGGCAAATCCGGCGCCGGAAAGCCACGTGGAAAGGCCGGCGTAGTCCCAGGCGTCGAGAAGGGCATAGGCGGCCAAAACCACGAGTGCGCCTATGAGTGCGCGAACGAGGTAATTGGTGATAAAGCGACCGTACAGGCTCTTGACGGTTCGAACTGACCAGGCAAAGAGGCGTGCCGTCAGACCGAAGATAATGGCGCTGATAACAACGATGACAACCGTCCGTGGTGTCATGTTGGGAACGCTGGCGATAACATTCGCCTCGTACTCGGTACCCAGGGCGAGTGATGTAAAGTAGCCGGTAAACGAGGCGACCAGGCAGTAGATGCCCGCGGTGTAGTCAATCTTGCCGATAAAGCACATCTCCATGCCAAAGAAAGCTCCGGCAAGGGGCGAACCGAATACGGCGCCAAAGGCCGACGAGATGCCGGCGAGCATGAGGTCGTGGTGGTCATGCTTTTTGAGGTGGGCGAGGCTCGAGATGTTGCTGGCGATGGTGCCGCCAATCTGCACCGCAGCTCCCTCGCGACCGGCCGATCCGCCCGTTAGGTGCGTGAGCGTGGAGCAGACGAAGGTGAGGACGGCCATGCGCATATGGATGAGGCGTGTGCCCAGAGCGGAGTCGATGACCAGGTTGTTACCGCGTTTGGCGGCAAGACCGTGGTTTTTGTACACCCATGCGGTGGCAACGCCCACAACGGGAAGCAGTGCGTAAATCCACGCATGGTGCTCGCGATAGTCGGTGGCGATATTCAGCGAGGCCAAAAACGCCCAAGCGGCAACGCCCATGGCGAGCGAGACAATGACGACGAGCGCGAGCAACTTGGCGCTCGCGAGTAGGTTGCGGGCGTTGCGGCGCGTGTCGGCAGCCAAGAGATGCTCGGAGCGGGTAAGTTGATGCCTGCCTGCCGTGATGACGTCGTTCAGGGAGAAAAAGCCGCCATCGTCGAGCGGCTGGGAATGATCCTGCGTTTCGTTTGCGCTTTCGGGTTTGTCGTTATGAGCCATACGTTCCTCTTTTAGGTTGCAACGCAAGCATTATAAAACGCGGCAAACGCGACGAGCCGGTGGGTTGGTTTCCATTCTGTTTCGCGGCCTGCAACCGACAGGTGTATTTGCGGGTGCAGGCCGAGTCGCGGTCGTGCGTCGGGGGATTATACTGAGAAAAGCATAAAGAATCGGCGCCCCTGTTGTGCGCCGTGACATTAAGAGGTGCATATGGCAGAGAAACTCATTCCGTTGAATGACGCACAGTCGATTATCCTGTCGCACGTTGCTCCGACCGATCTCGTCGAGATACCCGTGTGGCAGGCCGCCGGCCTTCCCTTGGCCGAGGACGCGGTGGCCGATATCGATATCTCGCCGTTTGCCAACAGTGCTATGGACGGATATGCCGTGCGCTCGGCGGACTTGGCGCAGGCATCTGGCGAGGCGCCGGTGACGCTCGACGTTATCGGTCACGAGGCCGCGGGCCATGTGTTTGAGGGCACAATCGGCGCGGGCGAGGCGGTCCGCATCATGACGGGCGCGCCGGTGCCCGAAGGTGCCGACGCCGTGGTGAAATACGAGATCGTCGATGTGCTCGACGGCGATGGCAACGAGGGCTCGCACGTTCGCTTCTCGGCGCCGGCCAAGGTGGGGGAGAACGTTCGCTCGGCTGCTGAGGAAGCCCACGCCGGCGATGTTGTGATGCACGCCGGCGAGGTTGTGGCTCCGGCGGGCGCCGGCCTGCTGGCGAGCGCCGGGTATGCGAACGTGAAGGTGCATGCCGCTCCGCGCGTGGGCATTATCTCGCTGGGCACGGAGCTGGTCGCGCCGGGTGAGCTGCCGGCGCGCGGTCAGATTCGCGATTCCAACTCCTCGGCGCTGATGGCCGAGGCGCTCGATGCCGGCGCCGAGCCCGTGTTCTACGGCATTGCGCCCGATGATGAGCAAGCGATCGCCGAGCTGGTGCATCGTGCCGTGCAGGAGTGCGACTTTGTCATTACGAGCGGTGGCGCCTCGGCGGGCGATTACGACTATGTGACGGCGCTGGTCCAGCGCGAGGGCGAGGTGCTGTTCGACCGCATCTCGATGCGTCCGGGCAAGGCCATCACGTTTGGCTTGCTCGGGGGTAAGCCCTACCTAGGGCTTTCAGGCAATCCGGCTGCGGCGTATGTGGGCTTTGAGATGCTTGCCCGTCCGGCGATTCGCAAGATGCGCGGTTTTGCCGAGGTTGCGCGTCCCGTGCAGCAGGCGACGCTCACACACGGCGTGAAAAAGCGACAGCATCGCCGCTTCTTCGATCGCGCCACGGTTTTGCGCGACCCCGAGACCGGTGAGTTGTTGGTGACCGAGGCTAAGACACAGAATTCGGCGCTGCTTGGAACTATGCAGCGTGCGAACTGCCTGTTGCGTATTGACGAAGGACCGTGCGAGCTCAAGGCGGGAGATGCCGTGGACGTTGTTCGCGTCGACCTGCCCGAGGGAACGGCGCTATAGGAGGAACGCTATGGAGTTGAAGATTTCGATCGTGACGTGCTCGGACACACGCGATCTTTTGCAGGATGAGGCCGGAGCCGCACTCGAGGAACTTATCGAGGCACAGGGCTGGACGGTCGCCTCACATGTGGTCGTGCGCGACGACGTCAGCGAGATCGGTGATGCCATTGTGGAAGCCGCCGATGAGTGCCACGCCAATGTCGTGCTTACCTGCGGCGGCACGGGGCTTTCGATGCGCGATGTAACGCCCGAGGCGACGCGTGCCGTCTGCGAGCGCGATGTGCCGGGTATTGCAGAGGCGATCCGTGCATACTCCATGACCAAGACACGCCGCGCCATGCTCTCGCGCGCCGTGTGCATGCAGCGTGGGCATACGCTTGTCATCAACTTTCCGGGATCTACGAAAGCGGCCCGCGAAAGCTGGGAGGCCGTGAGCGATCAGCTGGAGCATGCGGCCCAAATGACGGCGGGCGGCGGGCACGCCAAATAAGCGCACTACCTGCGGCGGAGCGACCTTACGGGCTGCTCCGCCTTTTTTATGCAGCGGCAGTGCGGTCATCTCGGGGTTATCGGTAAAAGAAACTTATTAGACGAGAAGTAGTTATCACAAACATTATTCGCGCTGAAGTATAATCTAGTAACAGAATAAAGCCCGCGGTGGGGTGCCCGGGCATAGCGTTCGAAAGGGCTGAACATGTTCGATATGGTTTCTCGCCGCGGATTCGTCTCGCTTTCTGCTGTCGCCGCTGCCGGCCTTGGTCTTGCCGGCTGCTCGGGCAGCAAGACGTCCGAGCCGGCCGGATCCGATGCCGGTTCTGCTAAGGCATCTTCCAAGAAAGCTGTCGAGCTGCAGGTCTTTGCCGCCAACTCGCTCGAGAAGGCCCTGCCCGAGGTTCAGGAGCTCTACACCGAGCAGACCGGCACCACGTTTACCGACACGCAGTTTAAGGCGTCTGGCGACCTTGTCGAGCAGATGCGCGCCGGTGCCGCCGTCGACGTGCTCATCACGGCCTCCAAGGGCACCATGGACGACGCCGAAGCCGCCGAGCTCGTCGACACCGACACGCGTGAGGACATGTTTGTCAACGACCTTGTGATCGTTCGCGCCGAGGGCTCCGATACTAAGGTCGAGGCCATCGCCGACGTCGCGAACCTGGACGGCAAGATCGCCATCGGCGATGCCAAGACCGTCCCCGCCGGCAAGTACGCCAACCAGGCGCTGGCTTCCGTGGCCCTCTACACCGGTACCGAGGGCGATGACGGTGAGTATGCGCCCGAGATTGCTGACAAGGTCGCACTGGCCGACAAGGTCGGTACCGCTGCGTCTTACGTCTCTACGGGCGACTGCGTGGCTGGCTTTGTCTACAGCTCCGACATCTTCCGCTATGACGGCATCGAGGAGGCCTTCGTGTGCCCCGAGGATTCGCACAAACCCATCGTGTACCCGGGTGCCGTTGCCGAGAGCTCCGAGCATGCCGACGAGGCCAAGGCGTTTATCGACTTTTGCCTGACCAACAAGAAGGCGCAGAAGATTTGGGCGAAGTACGGCTTTGAGCTTTCCGCGTAGTGCGGCTTGGCGCGATAATTCCATCGTTTTGTGTTTTACTCCGTCCTTGTATTCTCTTGGAGCTTTTCGTGCTTAATAGATTCCGCATGCTTGTCGCTTGTGCTTTGACCTTCGCACTTTGCTGGGTGCCGGGATTTGCATTTGCTGGGGACGCTGCGGACGGGGCCCAGAACGCTGCGACCGCCCATGGGCTTTCCTATGGGATCGAGGGTTTTGAGCGGTTGGCCAAGGGGACCGCTCGTGCCATGGAGGGCCAGCCTGAGGGCTATCGGTTTCCCGTTGACGAGGACGTGGACCTTGTAGTGGCGCCTGCTGCCGATCGCGTTGTGGTGTGGATGTCGCCCAAGGCGGTCGAGAAGTATGGGTTGGATCCGCAGGATAACGAGTGCGTATCGGGTCTCAAGGCCCTCGTCTGTGAGCTCGACAGCGCAAACTGCATGGGAGGTACGCAGCTAGGGGACGTTGATCTTCCTTGGTATGTCACGGCGGAAACAACGTTTGATGCCGGTGGGTATACCTATGGCTTTGACGAGCGCAGTGCGGATGGGGACCGCTATGTGGTGATTGCATCAGCCTCGGGTGATGCCATGGGCGGCGCGCGTTGGCTTGATAGCGCTCAAATGGTAGAAGCGTCGTCTGTCGTGTTGCGGGACGAGCAGGGGCCCTTGACCTCTCTGGCCTCCTTTTTGGGCGACATCGACTATCGCCCGTTTTGGGTGTCCATTAAAACGAGCGGCCTTGCTCTGGTAATCGCGTTTGCGCTGGGCCTGTTCGCCGCGTGGAAGACTATGGGTACCTCGAGTCGCATCAAGGGCCTGATCGATTCGGTCTTTACGATTCCTATGGTGTTGCCGCCTACGGTGTGCGGCTTTCTGCTCCTCATGCTGTTTGGTCGATCGACCGGGGTCGGTCGGTGGCTGATCGCGCACGGCGTCTCGATTGTCTTTACGTGGCCTGCGGCGGTGATCTCTGCCGTGGTGGTGTCGTTCCCCCTGGTCTACCGTACGGCGCTCGGCGCCTTTGAGAGCCTCGACACGCAGATGCTCGACGCCGCGCGAACCTTGGGATGGTCCGAACGTCGCATC
The DNA here is from genome assembly GCA_958346165.1 of uncultured Collinsella sp. Next base: position 12,171 of record CATVQO010000019.1, read on the forward strand.
TTTGCCAAGCTTATGATGCCGCTCGGCTGGCCCTCCATCGCCGCCGGCACGGTGCTCGCCTTTGCCCGCGCGATGGGCGAGTTTGGCTGCACGCTGTTCTTTGCGGGCAACTACGCCGGTATTACGCAGACCATCCCCATTGCCATCTACTTTGAGTGGATGGGCGGCAATACGTCGGTGGCCCTCTTTTGGGTCGTGGTCGTAATAGCGTTCAGCTTCCTGGTCATCCTATTCATCAACATGTACACGGCGCATTCGCAAAAGTATCGCGAGCGTGGTCTCTCCCGTGCTGAGCGCAAACAGGCCAAAGATCTCGCCGGACAGGGCGATTCGCTTGACCCGGCGGGCGGCGATGCCCTGCGAATCGATCGCGAGGCGCTGGCCGAGCTTATGCGCGATGACGCGGTCACGAAGGGAGGTCGATAGGCCATGTCGCTCGTTCTGGATATCAAAAAGCGCTATCCCGGGTTTATGCTCGACATACAGCTTGAAGCCGGCGAGGAGTGTGTGGCGCTGCTGGGCGCCTCGGGTTGCGGCAAGAGCTGCACGCTGCGCTGCATTGCCGGTGTGGAGACGCCCGACGAGGGCAAGATCGTCGTCAACGGCGTGACCTTCTTTGACTCGGCGGCGGGCATCGACCTGTCGCCCCAGGAGCGAAAATGCGCCCTGTTGTTCCAAAACTATCAGCTGTTTCCCAACATGACGGTGGCCGATAACGTATGCGCCGGTGTAAAGGGCGCCGGCGACGCCGCGGCGCGCAAAAGGTTGGCGGAGCGCTATCTGGGCATTTTCGGTCTGGCCGATTTCTCCGACCGCTATCCCGCGCGCCTCTCGGGCGGCCAGCAGCAGCGCGTGGCGCTCGCGCGCATGGTGGCGGCGCACCCGGGCATCTTTATGTTCGACGAGCCCATGAGCGCACTCGATTCCTATCTTAAGAGCGCGCTCGAACAGAACATGCTCGACCTGTTTGATGTGTGCAACCGTACCGTGCTCTACGTGAGCCACGACATCGACGAAGCGTGCCGCCTGTGCCAGCGCATCTGTGTGATGCACGACGGGCATGTTGAGGAGATCGGCTCCGTCGAGGACGTGGTCCGCCGTCCGCAGACGCTGGCGGCACTGCGCCTGACGGGCTGCAAGAACACAAGCCGCGCACGAAAGATCGGGCCCGAGGAAGTTGAGGCGCTCGATTGGGGCATGACCTTTAACGTGGGTCGCGAGGTTCCCGACGATGTTGCCTACCTGGGTATTCGTGCGAGCTACTTCCATGTGGACAACCGTGCCGAGCGGGGTCGCAACAGTTACGACCTGCACGTGGCGCGCGTGAGCGATTCGCGCTTTGAGCGGCTGGTGTTGCTGGACGTGCCGCGCGTTGATGCGCCCACGCGTCTGCAGTGGAAGGTCAACAAAGTGGGCATGCCTGTCGACGAGCTGCCGCAAGCAGGCGAGACGCTGCGCATGCATTTTGATGCCAGCAGGATCCATTTGGTTTGTCGATAGCGCCGGTTAATGCCGTCGGGGATATAAGCCTCGGCGGCTTCGTCTTGCCGTTCGCCGAATGAGGAATGACAAACCTTTATCAATCAAGATAATTATTTATTAAACGACGGCACACGACGCTGTCGTACGAATGTCAACGGTGTTCGTCTGGACGATGACCGCTGATATAGTTGATCTTGACTGGTTAAGGAGGGTGCGCACATGCCGCAGACGACATACATTCGCCGCGTTGCCGCGCGCGCCCTGTATATGGCTCGGAGCCGCATATGAGCAGGTATGTTCACGGCTCCGGGAGAGACGACGCACAGCTAAATAATCGACCGCAAAGCAGGTTCCCCAAAATTCCGGGTTTAGGCGCGGCTGGGTTTTCGCCACCCACCGTGCAGCAATACCGTAGCTATTCATTTTTGGTTCGAGAGGGGAACCGTTATGGCTGAAGAATTTGATTTCCATCCGATGTGGGAGAGCCTCGGCATGAATCTTGCCGATCACGACATGCTGCTGGGCGCCGTGGGCCAGATGTACGGCGACATGTTCCTGACGCAGAACAATCGCCCCAAGTCCACGTCCTACCTGGACTTTGTGGCCACCAACATCCACAGCGGCCGTATTAAGGAGATGCTCGACAAGAAGGAGGCCGGCGAGGCCACCAAGATCGTCGGCTCATTCTGCGTGTACGTGCCCGAGGAGATCGTGCTTGCCTGTGACGGCATTCCCGTGGGCCTGTGCTCGGGTGCCGATTGGGCAACCGATAAGGTCGAGGAGCACCTGCCGCGCAACACCTGTCCGCTTATCAAGAGCTTTGCCGGCTTTAAGCTGGGCGAGGTCTGCCCCTACATTGAGTCGAGCGACCTGGTGGTGGGCGAGAACACCTGCGATGGCAAGAAGAAGGCCTACGAGTTCTTTGCCACGCAAAAGAACATGTACGTCATGGATATTCCCAACGTACACGACGAGTCGACGCTCGTGACCTGGAAGGCCGAGGTCAAGAAGCTCGCCGCCAAGATTGAGGAAGAGTGTGGCGTCAAGATTACGCCCGAGCGTCTGAAGGCCGCCATCCACGCCGTCAATGAGAAGCGCCGCGCCCTGCAGCGCCTCGCTGCCACGCGCGCTGCCGACCCGGCACCCATCAGCGGTCTCGACAGCCTGCTGACCGTTCAGGCCGCCTTTATGGACGACACGCCGCGTCTGACCGGCGCCATCAACGATATGGCGGCTGAGTGCGAGCAGCGTGTCGAGGCCGGCGAGGGCGTGGCGCCCAAGGGGACCAAGCGCATCCTGTACACCGGCACGCCCATGGCCGTGCCCAACTGGAAGCTGTTCAACCTCATCGAGAAGGCCGGCGGCGTTGTGGTCGGCGAGGAGTCCTGCACGGGCTCGCGCTACTACAAGGACCTGGTCGACGAGTCCGGCGAGACGGTCGACGAGATGCTCGACGCCATCGCCGAGCGCTACTTCAAGATCAACTGCGCCGTCTTTACGCCCAACGATCAGCGTATGAAGGACATTGTCCAGATGGCCAAGGACCTTCATGCCGACGGCATCGTCGACGTGGCTCTGCAGTTCTGCACGCTCTACGAGATGGAGTCGTTTGCCGTGGAGAAGGCCGCCGAGGAGGCAGGCATTCCGTTTATGCATATCACGACCGACTACGCCGGCGAGGATGCAGGCCAACTGCAAACCAGGATTGAGGCTTTCTTGGAAACCATTTAGGGGTATCCGTCCCGGCGGCTTCCCCAGGCACCCGATCTTGCCGTTCAAACCATCGTTTGCGTACCAAAGTACGCGGCGCTTCTCTTTCACGGCAACCTCGGGCACCTGGGAAAGCCGTTTCCTTGGTTGGTCAAAAGGTTTGTTAAGGAGTTATATGTCGGAAAATATGGAGCAGCCGTTGCCATCCACGTTTGAGGAGTTCAACGAGCAGCGCAAGGCGGCGTTTATTCGTGTCAAGGATTACAAGCAGGCGGGCAATCGTCTGGTCGGCTTTTTGTGCAGCTATACGCCGCTCGAGATTATCGATGCCGCGGGCGCCTCGAGCGTGGCCCTTTGCGGTACGTCCGATGAGGTGATTCCCGAGGCCGAGAAGGTGCTGCCGGCAAATCTGTGTCCGCTCATCAAGTCGACGTATGGTTTTGCCTATTCGCAAAAGTGCCCGTTTACGTACTTTAGCGACATGATCATCGGTGAGACCACCTGCGACGGCAAGAAGAAGATGTACGAGCTACTCAACGAGCTCAAGCGCACGCACATTCTGCATCTTCCGCAGGGTCGCGATCGCGCCTACGAGCGTGAAGGCTGGTACGAGGAGTGCTGCCTGCTCAAGGAGGAGCTCGAGAACTTCTACGGCATCACGATTACCGACGATGACCTGC
>CATVQO010000020.1 GCA_958346165.1 uncultured Collinsella sp.
GACTTAAAATCTCTCGCCGCAAGGATTGTGGGTTCGAGTCCCACCGCCCCTACCACGTATTGTTTACGAGCCCGTGTCCCCCAGGGATGCGGGCTCGTTTCTTTTGGATGCCGGTGGGACTCGAACCCGCGAGGGGGCGAGCGTCAAGCGGACGCGCAGCGTCCGCAGCGAGCCGGCGAGGGCGCCGGCAGGCGGCCGAAGCCGGTGCGAATTTGCGCAGCAAATACGCGGACGTCCCACCGCCCCGCGCTTCAGAAAGTTAACTAATTTAGGACTGGCTAAAAAGACTGCTTCGGTCCCTTAGAAGTTGCGGTGGAATAGTTCCTGTTTTGGCCGTTTACCGGCCCATTTAAGAACTATTTCACCGCAACTTATTTAGAGGGTGCTGAGAGCGGGGGTCCAGGCGATGGTGGGGGTTGCACCGTCGAGAACCTCGTTGATGGTGGCGGCCATGCCGGCGAGTAAGCTGTTCTCGCTTACAGTGAGCGTCTTGTAGCCGCCGGCTCGCATGAGCTCGCGGATTACCACGGCACCGGCCAAGATAACGCCCGCGCGTTTGGGCTGCACGCCTGGCAACGCGGCAATGCCTGCAACATCCAGCGCAGACATGCGCTCGATAGCGATCGAAATCTGTTCCATCGAAAGCTCGCGCAGGTGCACGAAGCTCGAATCATACGGCTCCAGCTCGTGGACCAGAGCCACCAGCGTAGTCACCGTGCCGCCCACTGCGACCAAGCGTTCGGCGCGCTCAAAGTCGACAGGCAGACTCTCAAAGTAGCCCGCAAACTGCTCGTTTGCCCACGCGGCAGCAGCAGCAAGCTCGCCGTCCGCAGGCGGCAGTGCCGAGAAAAACCGCTCCGTCACGCGGCGACAACCGATGTCCAGCGAACGCGTACCCTCCAGCGCGAAGACCCCACGCTCCGGTGCGTACACACCCGTCGCGAGCTCCGTAGAGCCGCCACCCGAATCGGCAACAATGATGCGCTCGCCGGCAAAGTCGTGCGCCACGCCAAAAAACGTCAGGCGCGCCTCGACCTCGCCCGGAATCACCTGCGGTTCGAGCCCCAGCTTACGCAGGCCGTCCAGCAGCAGTGCGGCATTGGATGCATCGCGCGCGGCGCTCGTGCATGTGGTGCAAATGCACGCGGCCCCAAAGGCACGCGCCTCGTCCACAAACATGCGGCATGCAGCGAGCACGCGCTCGACCGCCGCCTCGCAAAAGCGGCCCGTCGCGTCGACGCCCTCGCCCAGATCGGTAATCTCGGTGTGCTTGGACGATTCCACGATCGCCCCGCCCTCGACCTGGGCCAACACCAGTCGCGACGACACCGTTCCCAGGTCGATCGCGGCTACCTTATAGCGTTTGCAATTTGTCATTGCGGGCTCCCCTCCGGGCGCTATTTGCCGTTGGACACGACCGTCTGGCCCTCGACGCCGTTAAACCCAAACAGCATGTCGAGCGCTTGGATGTACCACGGCGCGTCCTTACCGACTTCTTCGATTTCCTTGGCAACTTCGCTGGCCTTCTTGGCGTTCGACGACTTCTGGCTCGACGAGGCATCCGAATCGCCGTCCAGGCCCTGCACTTCAATCCTCTTCTCGCCGGGCATCACCAGGCCCAGGTCCTCGGATGCCGCGTCCTTGATACCCTCCTCCGAGAGCAGCTTGTCGACGCTTTTTTGCAGCTCATCATTGTATTGCTGGCGAATCTCGACCTGCTTGGCCAAGATATCGCTCGAACGCTTTGCCACGTACAGGTCGCGCACGGGGAAATACAGGCTCACGAGCACCAGGGCAACGACGATGCCGATGAATAGCCCTCGCTGAGGACCGTGGGTAAAGTCGTAGATCGCCTTGACCACCGCGTTGTCGTTGGCGTAGTGCATAAAGTCCGAGCCCGAAAGACGGTTCGAGGGCCTGCTCGACCCATCATGCGTTTGAGCCGACGAGCGCTGAGCATGCGACGAACGTGCTGGGCGCACTGGTCCATCTGTCGAAGTATTCACTTGAGCATTGGGGCGCGAGGTACTTGTCGGGCGCTGCATGGAGCGGTCGGCGCCGGCGTAGGCGGACCCACCGAGCTGCACCGTGCGCGCACGGCGAGGCGACGGCTCACGCGAACCGGCGGAATAGTACCTGTTGTCGTAAATCTGATCCATGTGCGCCTTGTGCGGTTGAGGTTTGTTTGCGCTAAGTCCTTTAGTTATAGCACGAGCGCCCGCACCGCCTTCGCCAGCCTTTGCTCGACATAAAAAAGGCGCTGAGCCATATGGCCCAGCGCCCAATGGCGGCCATCAGAAGTGGAACGGAGCCGAGTCAACCCCGCTCCCCGCGTGCACCACTTGTTTAGCGAATGTTATAGAACGCGGCCTTGCCGGCGAAGCGCGCGCTGCCCTCGAGCTCGTCCTCGATACGGATGAGCTGGTTGTACTTGGCGATACGGTCGCTGCGGCACGGGGCACCCGACTTGATCTGTCCGGCGTTAACACCCACGACCAGGTCGGCGATCGTGGAGTCCTCGGTCTCGCCAGAACGGTGGCTTACGATGCAAGCGTAGCCGGCCTCCTTGGCGGTCTCGATAGCCTCCAGCGACTCGGTGAGCGTGCCGATCTGGTTAACCTTGACCAGAATCGCGTTGGCGGCGCCCAGCTCGATGCCCTTCTTGAGGCGCTCGGTGTTGGTGACGAACAGGTCGTCGCCTACGAGCTGCACCTTGTTGCCAATGCGGCGGGTGAGCTCGACCCAGCCGTCCCAGTCCTCCTCCGCCATGCCGTCCTCGATGGAGATGATGGGATAGGTGTCGACAAGCTTCTCCCAGTAATCGACCATCTGAGCGCTCGTGTACTCCACGCCCTCGCCCTTGAGCTCATACATACCGGTCTCGGCGTTGTAGAACTCGGTGGACGCCGGATCCATGGCGTACATGAAGTCGACGCCGGGCTTAAAGCCGGCCTTCTCGACGGCCTTGGTAATGTACTCGAACGGCTCGGCATTGGTCTTGAGGCTGGGCGCGAAGCCGCCCTCGTCGCCCACGCCGCCGCCCAGGCCGGCCTCGTGCAGCACGCCCTTGAGGGTGTGGTAGACCTCGGCGCACCAGCGCAGACCCTCGGCAAAGCTCAGGGCGCCCACCGGCATGATCATGAACTCCTGGAAGTCAACGTTGTTGTCGGCATGCACGCCGCCGTTGAGGATGTTCATCATGGGCGTGGGCAGCAGGTGAGCGTTGACGCCGCCCAGGTACTGGTACAGCGACAGGCCCGCCGACTCTGCCGCAGCGCGGGCAACGGCCAGCGACACGCCCAGAATCGCGTTGGCGCCGAGCTTGGTCTTGTTGGGCGTACCGTCCGCAGCGATCAACGCGGCATCGACAGCGCGCTGGTCGAAGGCGTCGAGGCCCACGACGGCATCGGCACACTCGTTGTTGACGTGCTCGACGGCCTGCGAGACACCCTTGCCCAGATAGCGGCCCTTGTCGCCGTCGCGCAGCTCACATGCCTCAAAGGCGCCGGTCGAAGCGCCTGAAGGCACCATCGCGCGGCCGAAGCTGCCGTCCTCGAGCACGACCTCGACCTCGACGGTGGGATTGCCGCGGCTGTCGAGAACCTCACGACCGTAGACGTCCAAAATATCGCTCATGTTGTCTCCCTCTCACTTGGAAACGTAGTTGATGCAAGCGACTGGCCGACCGTGCACCATCGGTGCGCCTCCGTAAGTTAGCCATGTCGCACTTTTTGCATTATGCCCTAAGTTAGCCGAGGGATACAATTGTTTTTCGAAAAATTTAGCGGGAACGATGAGGCATGTCAGCCCGTCGTTCCCGCAGTCTTACTCTTCCGCCTTTGCGGCATCCCAGAGGTCGTTGAGGCCGTGGGTCGAAAGCTCAGCCAGATCTACATGAGCGTTGGCCGCCATCTGCTCCATCGCGGCCCAACGGCGGCGGAACTTTGCCGTGCTGGCACGAAGGGCACTCTCGGCGTCGATTCCCTCCTTGCGCGCAACGTTGACCAGGGCAAAGAGCAGGTCGCCAAACTCCATCTCGCGCTCGGGCGAGCCGGGAGCCTCGGCCTCAAACTCGGCACGCTCCTCGGCGACCTCGTCCCACACGTCCTGGACCGTCTCCCACTCAAAGCCCACGGCCGCTGCCTTGCGCGACACCTTCTGGGCCTGCATCAGCGCCGGCAGATGCGTGGGCACACCGTCGAGCAGGCCCTCGGGCGCAGCCTCGCCTGCCGCCACGGCTTTGTCCTTGGCGGCCTTCTCGGCAAGCTTGACCTCGTCCCAGATCTTGAGCACCTCGTCGGAGTTATCGGCATCCGCATCGCCAAACACGTGCGGATGGCGTCGGATGAGTTTGGCGTCGATATCGCGTGCCACATCGGCCAGCGTAAACTCACCGGCGTCCGCCGCAATCTGCGCATGCAGCACTACCTGCATGAGCACGTCGCCGAGCTCCTCGCGCAGGTGCGCCGCGTCGTCCGCCTCAATGCAGTCGAGCGCCTCGTAGGCTTCCTCGATCATGTTCTTGCCGATGCTCTGGTGCGTCTGTTCGCGATCCCACGGGCAGCCATCGGGCTGACGCAGACGCCAGATGGTCTGCACCAGATGCTGCAGCTCGGCCGACGCGTCGACCAGCGTGGACAGATCGCGCGAACCCTCGGCATTTTGCTGAGCCATGGTTAGTCCTCCTCCAGGATCACATGACGGAACGCGCCGCCCTCGTAGATGCCGTAACTGTGCGTACCGTCCTTGGGAATGCTCACGCTGCCGGGATTGAAGAGCCACAGGCCCGGGTGTGCCTCGCTTGCCTCGTTAACCTTGATGTGCGTGTGGCCGTAGACGAGCGCGGAGCCCTCGGGCAGCGCGGGCGCGTGGTCGACGCTGTTGTGCATGCCGGCGCCAAAGACGTGGCCGTGCGTCAGGAACAGCTCGCGGTCGGCCTCGTCAAACAGCGTGGCATAGTCGGCCATAACGGGAAAGTCGAGCACCATCTGGTCGACCTCGGCGTCACAGTTGCCGCGCACCGCGATGATGCGGTCGGCCAGGGCGTTGAGCAGCGGGATTACGCGCTTGGGGGCGTAATCGCGCGGCAAGTCGTTGCGCGGACCGTGGTAGAGCAGGTCGCCCAGCAGCACGATGCGGTCGGGCTGCTCGGATTCGATGGCGGTGACCAGGCGCTCGGTCCAGTATGCCGAGCCGTGGATGTCGGAGGCGATGAGGTATTTCATGAGGGATCCTTTCGGGGTGGGGCTGATGGGGCTGGGCGTGGCGTGCCACCGGCCGCGTTACTCAAATCGCAGCGCCGCGGCTTGTGCCGTATGCATCACGCGTTGGAGCGGTACGTTATGCTCGCGGGCGAGACGGGCGCAGTCCTCGTACTCGGGCGCTGCACGCTCGCTGCCGTCGGGCAGAGTCGCCACCTTAACGGATACCTCGCCCCAAGGCGTTGTTACGCGCTCAAAGCGGCGTGGCAGGCAAACGCGCTCCATAACTTGACGGCGGATGCCATTGGTCGTGGTTTCCAAAAAGATAATCGTCTGCAGGCGCTCGATATCCTCGTGGGTACAGATTACCTGCAGCTGCCAGCCGGGGCGGCCTTTCTTGCAATAGAGGGGCAGCCAATGCACCTCGCGCGCACCGGCCTCGCGCAGGCGGTCGGCGGCGTAGGCGAGCACCTCAGGCGACGCGTCGTCGATGTCGCACTCCAGCTTGACGATGGTCTCGGGCGCATCGGTCTCGCGGGACAGCGGAGATTTGCTATCGCATGGCATACGGTCCGGCTCCTTTCCGCACGGGCTCGTTTTGTTCATCCAAACGCTAGCACATCGGACGTGGCACAGGCGTGACTTTCGTCCGTCGCCGCCCTCGCTCCTAACCAAACGTGTACATCAGCCTCCAAACATGTCATTTTTTGCAGCTTTTGGAGGCTGACGTACACGTTTTGGAGCGGGGCCGCACCGCGCGCCCTTTCCAGTCGATTTCGGCCCCGGAGCGCTCGTCGCATCGGGGGCCGCCCCATTACAATGGAGCGGATTCGCTTGACGCAAAGGAGCCGCCATGCCTGCTTGCCCGCTGGTCGATTGCCATACTCACACCTCGTTTTCGGACGGGCACGCCTCGTTTGAGGACAACGTTCGCGCCGCTGCTGCGGCCGGCTGCCGCGTTATGGTCTCGACTGACCACCTCACCCTACCTGCCAGCATGGATGCTAACTGCGAGGTGCAGGTCGTCGAGGGCGACCTGCCGGCACATCGTCTGGCCTTTGAGGACGCCCGCAAGCTCGCCGCGCAGATCGCGCCGGAGCTCGAGCTTATCTATGGCTTTGAATGCGACTGGTACAAAGGCTGCGAGCCTTTGGTTGAGCGCTGGTCAGCGAGCGCCGTGGTGCGCCTGGGCAGCGTGCACTGGATTGGCGACCCCGGCGATATCATGGCCGGTGCCGCGGGTACGGCGGGAACGGAAAACGTCGCTCGCCCCGATACACCCGATTCCCTTTGCGGTTGGATCGACGACGACACCAACCTGCACGTTTGGGAAAACCTGGGGGTACGCGGCGTGTGGGAGCGCTACGTCGACGACTGGTGCCGCGCTTGCGAAAGCTCACTCAACTTTGACGTGATGGCCCATCCCGACCTGGTCATGCGCTTTTCGAAGGAGAGCTTTGCGCCCGATTTTGACCCGGCGCCGTTTTGGGAGCAGATGGCCGAATGCGCCCACGATACGGGTCGCCGCGTTGAGGTCTCGACGGCTGCGCCGCGCAAGGGGCTCGATGACTATTACCCCTCGACGGGGCTGTTGCGTTGCTTCGCCCACGCCGAGATACCCATCACCTTTGGCTCGGACGCGCACCGCGCCTGCGATATCTGCTGGAACATCCGCGAGGCCCAGGCCCACGCCTACGACTGCGGCTATCGAACCTTCGATATCCCCCACCTCAACGGAGAATGGGAGTCCACACCCCTCGTCTAGCCGTCCCTTCATTAGTTGCGGTGAAATAGTTCCTGTTTATAGCCCTAAGACCGTCAAACAAGAACTATTCCACCGCAACTTCCATTTGATCCGTTGGGGACGGAGGAAAACGGATCAATTGGAGCAAAGCATCCTGTCCCCCCTTGCGCCAAAAGCTCGACTAGTGGCGACGGGCGTTGAGTTCGCCGGCCAGCTCGTCGAGGGTGATGCCGTAGCGCTCGAGCGTCACGAGCAGGTGGTAGACCAGGTCACCGGCCTCATAGCGAATGTGGTCATGGTCGTTATCCTTGCAGGCCATGATGACCTCGCCCGCCTCCTCGGCAAGCTTCTTGAGCAGCTCGTCCTCGACGTCGGTCAACAGACGAGCGGTGTAGCTCTCCTGTGGCGACGCATCGCGACGACCGTGAATCACCTCGGCCAGACCCGTCAGCGTCTCGCCGATATTTCCATCCTGAACATTTGCGGTGCGCACACCCATAGTTCAATCCTTTCCGTTTTACCGAGCGCCCAACAGGGCGCCCGCCTTAGGCGAGTTTCTTAAAGAAGCAGGTACGGTTGCCGGTGTGGCAAGCCGGGCCCGGAGAGTCGACCTTGACCAACAGCGTATCGTTATCGCAGTCGGCCCAGAGCTCCTTGACCGCTTGCATGTTGCCGCTCGTCGCTCCCTTGTTCCAGAGCTCCTGGCGGCTGCGGCTCCAAAACCACGTGGTGCCGGTCTTGAGCGTCAGCCCCACCGATTCCTCGTTCATCCAAGCAACCATAAGCACCTCGCCGGTGTCATACTGCTGAACCACACAGGGAATCAGCCCGCGGGCGTCGTATTTGAGCTCGGACGCAGTTGTCACTTGCTCCATTTAAAAATCCAATCTCACGGGAATTCCCTGCGATGCCATATACTCTTTGACTTCGCGAATGCTGAACGTCCCAAAGTGAAAGACGCTGGCTGCCAGCACGGCATCGGCCTCGCCCTCAATCACACCCTCGGCAAAATGCTCGAGCGTACCCACGCCGCCGCTCGCAATCACCGGGATCGGCACCGCGCGCGCCACGGCACGGGTGAGTGCCAGGTCGAAGCCAGCCTTGGTGCCGTCGCGATCCATGCTGGTGAGCAAGATCTCACCGGCGCCGCGACGAGCCGCCTCCTCGGCCCACGCCACCGCATCGATACCTGTGGCGTTGCGACCGCCCGCCGTGAAGACCTCCCACTTGTCGGCTCCGGATGCGCCGGGTAAGCCGACGCGTTTGGCATCAATCGCCACGACCACGGCCTGGCTGCCAAACGCCGCGGCGGCTTGGCTGATCAACGACGGATCGCGCACGGCGGCCGAGTTGAGCGACACCTTGTCGGCACCGGCAGCCACCATGGTGCGCATGCCCGCCAGGTCGCGAAAGCCGCCGCCCACGGTATAGGGAATGGCGAGCTCCTCGGCCGCATGCGCCGCCATCTCGATAGTCGTCGCACGGTTATCGCTCGTGGCGGTAATGTCCAGAAAGACGACCTCGTCCGCACCCTCGCGGTCGTAGGCGCGCGCCAGCTCCACCGGATCGCCCGCATCGCGCAAGCTCACAAAGTTGACGCCCTTGACCACACGGCCGTCCTTGACGTCCAGGCAGGGAATCACACGTTTGGTAAGCATGGGCTACTCCTCCCCTCGGGCGGCGGTCAGCGCCTGTACCAGCGTAAAGTTGCCCTCGTAGAGCGCGCGACCGGTAATGGCACCTTCAATCGCGCCCTCACCCACTGCGGCCAGCGCGCGGATGTCGTCGAGCGTCGAGATGCCACCCGATGCCACGACGGGAAAGCCCGCGACCTCGGCCACATGGCGATACGCCGCCACATCGATGCCCGTCTGCATGCCATCGCGCGCAATGTCGGTATACACCAGATGCTTAAAACCCAGCTCGGAAAGCTGCGCCACGGCGTCGTCGAGCGCCACGCCCGCGCCGTCACGCCAGCCATTCACCTTGACCTGGCCGTCGCGTGCGGCAATATCTGCCACCAACAGCTCGCCAAAGCCTTGGGCCGCCACCTCGGCAAAACCCGGCTCGGTCACGAGCACCGTGCCTAGTGCGATGCGGCGCGCACCGTAGCCGGCCAGCTCGTCGATGCGTGCAAGCGAGCGGACGCCGCCGCCCACGTCCACGGACAGACCGCCGACGCCGCAGATGGCCTCGATTGCTGCCGAGTTGGCAGCGCACGCGTCCTCGTCCTCGCCAAAGGCAGCGGACAGGTCGACGACGTGCACCCAGCTCGCGCCCTGCTCGGCAAACGAGCGGGCAACTGCCACGGGATCGTCGGAATATACCTTGCAGCGGTTCCGGTCGCCGCGCTCCAGGCGCACGACCTTGCCGCCGATCAGATCGATTGCGGGAAACAGGATCATCGGCCGGCCTCCTCGACGATGTTGACGAAGTTCTTAAGGATGCGCTGACCCAGCGCGGAGGATTTCTCGGGATGGAACTGACAGCCCCACACGTTGCCGTGGCGCACGATGCACGGGAAGCTCCGCGTATAGTGCGTGCGCGCCAGCACATCGGCGGCATCGGCATCGTCGGCCACCGCGTAGCTGTGGGTGAAGTACATGTTGGCACCCTCGGCAAAACCAGTAAGCAGCGGATCGGCCGCACCGGCGGGCGTCATGTGCACCTGGTCCCAGCCCACGTGCGGCACCTTCAGGCGGCTCGACTCCAGGCGCGTGCACGAACCGCGCATAATACCCAGGCCATCGACCCAGAGGGCACCGGCCCGCTCGGAGGCGTTGCCGTCGGCGACCGCGCTCTCGCTCGCAGGAACGCCCTCGTTGCCGCGCTCAAAAAACAACTGAAGGCCCAGGCAGATGCCGAGCAACGGAGTTCCGGCGGCAACGGCGTCGAGCACGGCCGCCGCCTCGCCGCTTTGGCGCATAAAGGCAATCGCGTCATAGAACGCGCCCACGCCCGGGATGACCAGGCCGTCGGCATTGCGGATCTGCTCCGAATCGTCCGACGTGCAGGCGGCGGCACCGGCGCGTGCAAGCCCGCGCACGACGCTCGACAAGTTGCCCTTGTGGTAGTCGACCACCACGATCTTCGGTTCGCCCACGCGACCCTCCCTTATCTCATCGTCCAAAACCACCACGAAGGTGCCTGTCCCCTTTGTGGTGGTTTTACCCTTGTGACGGTTACAGTGAGCCCTTGGTGCTGGGGATGCCTTGCACGCGGGGATCGAGCTCGCAGGCGCGGCGCATCGTGCGGCCCACAGCCTTAAAGGCGGCCTCGATAATGTGGTGCGAATTGCCGCCCGCCAGCTCGCGCACGTGCAGTGTGAGCTTGGCGTCGCGCGCAAAGGCGTAGAAGAACTCGACGGCCAGCTCGGTATCAAAGGTGCCCACGCGCTCGGTCGGCACGGGCAGCTCGCAGTAGGCCTGCCCGCGGCCCGAAATATCAACAGCAGCCATCACAAGCGTCTCGTCCATGGCGATCGCCGCGTCGGCAAAGCGCGTAATGCCCGCCTTGTCGCCCAGCGCCTGGCAGAACGCCTCGCCCAGCACGATGCCCGTATCCTCGACGGTGTGGTGCGCGTCGACTTCCACGTCGCCCACCGCATGTACCGTCAAATCAAACAGGCCATGGCGGCCAAAGGCGTTGAGCATGTGGTCGAAAAACGGCACGCCGGTCGAGATATCGCACGTACCGGTTCCATCCAGGTCGAGCTTGACGACAATATCGGTCTCCCCCGTCCTACGGGTTGCCTCGGCATAACGGCCCATCTACATCTCCTCCTTCACTAGCGCGGCAAACGCAGCCAGCACCTCATCATTTTCCTGCGGGGTACCCACGGTAATGCGCAGGCAGTCCGCAAGCCCCGGCGCATAGCTAAAGTCGCGCACCAAAATCGAATACTCATCGCGCAGACGCTCGCGCACGCGCGTGGCATGCGGCGTACGCACGAGCACAAAGTTCGCCGCGCTCGGCCACGCCTCCACGGGCAGGCCCTCGGTAGCCATCGCGCGCAGGGCGCACAGCTCGCGCTCGCGCTCGGATGCGACCTGTGCCACCACGGGCGCGTACGCATCGCGGGCACGCACGCAGGCAAGCGCCGCCGCCTGGCTCAACACGTTGACCGAATAGATCTGGCGAATCGCCGCGAACACGTCGACGACCTCGGGCGCCGCGATCACATAGCCCAGGCGCGTGCCGGCGGCGCCGAACGCCTTGGACAGTGTATGCAGAATCACCAGGTTAGGATGCTCGGCAATAAGGCCTTGCGCCGTAGTTGCCGCGCCAAACGAATCGTCGGCAAACTCCACGTAGGCCTCGTCGACCATGACCATGCCGGGGCACGCATCGCACAGCGCCGCGACAAAGTCGAGCGGCGCCACGTCGCCCGTGGGATTGTTGGGCGAGGTCACGATCGCCAGGTTGCACTCTGGTGCGGCCGCGAACACAGCCGCCTGGTCGAGCTCAAAAGTTGCCGGGTCGCGCCACACGTCGCGCACCTCGGTCTGACAGAGCGACGCAAAGAACGCGTACTCGCTAAAGCACGGCGGGCAGTTGAGCAGGATCCGCCCCGCGCCGCCAAACGCCAGCAGGAAGTTATAGAGTAGCTCGTCGCCGCCGTTGCCCACGCAGATGTTCTCGCGCGTCACGCCATGCCAGGCAGCAAGCTCGTCGCGCAGGTCGTTGGACATGGGATCGGGATAGCGGTTGAGCGGTGTAGCAGCCAGGGCGGCGTCGACCGCCTCGCGCACGCCGGCCGGCACGGGATAGGTGTTCTCGTTGGCCGAAAGGTTGATGCGCGTGGGCGTAAAGTTGGGATCGTAGGGCTCAATGCCGGCCAAGTAGGGCTGGACGAGCTCCTTCATGCGCGGCGTGAGTTCGGCCATATTAGGCCTCCTCGACGACCGCGCCAACGGCACCGCCCGCAGCCGCCGCCAGGTCCACACCCTCGGCAACCGTCGCCACAGCGTCGCCCGGCCAGGCGACCTTGGTCAGATCGGCCGCGGCCAGAGACTCGGCACTCACGGCATCCTCGCCCTGCTCCAACACGCGGCGACGCAGAGCGGCGGAAAGCGCGTGCGCCCACAGGCCCTCGGCCTCGGCCAGGCGCTGCGTAGCGGGAGCGTCGGAGAGCAGGCCCTCGAGCGTATAGCAGATGACGCTCGAGCGTTTGACGAACTCCTCCACCGAAAGCGGGTTGGAGAACATGGCGGTGCCGCCGGTCGGCAGCGTGTGATTGGGGCCGGCAACGTAATCGCCGAGCGGCTCGGAGCTCCACGCACCCACAAAGATGGCGCCGGCGTTGCGGATGCCGCCAAGCAGGCCCATCGCGTCCTTGCAGTGCAGCTCCAGGTGCTCGGGCGCCACGGTGTTCACCGCCTCGACGGCGGCAGCCATATCGGCGGCCACCACGATGGTGCCCTCGTTATCGAGCGAGGCACGCGTGATCTCGGCACGCGGCGACTGCGCCACCAGGATGTCGATACCCGCCTCGACCTCACGCGCAAACTGCTCGTCGCAAGTCACCAGATAGCAGGCTGCCAGCGGATCGTGCTCGGCCTGGGCCATCAGGTCTGCCGCGACCACCATGGGCTTGGCCGTGGCATCGGCCAGTACGCAGACCTCGGAGGGGCCAGCGACCATGTCGATTCCCACGTCGCCCGAGACAATCTGCTTGGCCGCGGCGACAAAGGCGTTGCCCGGACCGGTGATTTTATCGACACGCGGAATGGTCTCGGTGCCGTACGCCAGCGCGGCCACGGCCTGAGCGCCGCCCACCATATAGATTTCGTCCACGCCGCCGAGTTTTGCCGCGGCGAGCGTATACGGGCTGATCAGGCCATCTTTCTGCGGCGGGGTCACCATGACCACGCGCTTGACGCCGGCAACCTTGGCGGGAATGGCATTCATGAGCACCGTGGAGGGATACTGCGCGCGACCGCCCGGCACGTAGATGCCGGCCGCCGCGAGCGGGGTCACCTTAACGCCGAGCATCGTGCCGTCCGCACGCGTGGTAAACCAGCTCTGCTCGACCTCGCGCTGGTGGAACTCACGAATCTGGCGTGCAGCCTTTTCGAGCGCCGCGGCAAAAGCGGGATCGAGGCCTTCGAGCGCGGCATCGATCTGCTCTTGCGGCAGACGGAAGCTCTGCAGCTCAACACCGTCAAAACGCTGACAGTAATCGCGCACCGCGGCATCGCCGTTGGCGCGCACGTTTGCCACGATATCGCGGGCGGCGTCGACGATGTTTTGCGGCAGCACGCCCTTGCGATTGAGCTGATTGGTAACGAGGCGCTCGCCGGGAGCAAGCTTGATGGTCTTCATATCGGTATCCCCTATCGGTCGAGGTTATGTTCGAAAAACGAGAGGCCGGGCGGCGGCGCCACTCGACCCGCAGCCCAGACGTTGGGGCGCCCGTGCGTGCTCGCGCTATTGTGCCGAGCCCGCAACGGGCTCAAAATGCTTGTCCTTCACGGCTACCGCCAAGCGATCGGCCAGATTGCGTACGCGCGGATCCAAGCGTGCGGCACCTGGGTTGACGAAGAAGCGGGCCGTACAGTCCATGATGCGACCGGTGATGACCAGGTCGTTGTCACGCAGCGTGGCGCCCGTGGCGGTAATGTCCACGATGCGGTCGGTCATGCCGACGATGGGACCCAGCTCGATGTTGCCGTGCAGCGAAACGATGTCGGCGTTCACGCCGCGCTCGGCATACCAGGCACTCGCGATGCGCGGGTACTTAGTTGCCACGCGAAGCGACCCGCGGCGGGCATAGTTGCGCTCGGCCTGACCGGCGCGCCACGCAGGCTCCGCCTCGATAAACGTGCACAGGCCATAGCCCAGATCGACCAGCTGCAGTAGGTTGAGGTCTGCCTCGATAAGCGAATCCCAACCGCAGATGCCGCAGTCGGCACCGCCACAGCCCACAAAGGCGGGCGCGTCGCTGGGACGCACGATGACAAACTCGATATCGCCGACCGTGCCCTCACCGGCACGTGTGTCGCGACCGCGCACAATCAGGTGACGGCCGGGGTCACGCAGCTCAGAGATATCCAGGCCCGCGGCCTCGAGCACGTCGAGCGTATCGGCCTTAAGCGAGCCCTTGGGCACGGCAATGCGCAGCGGGCCCTCGGCGCCACGGCCCGCGGCGTGATCGCCATCGGAAGCGGCGTCCTCGACCGAGGTGCGCGCGGCCTCCAGACGCTCGAGCGAAAAGGCGAAGCCCGCCGCCGGCACCTCGATGCCGTCGCCGAACGCGCCGGTAAAGATGGAGTCGTAGCGACCGCCCGAGCCCACCGGATCGGGCAGGCCACCGGCATAGGCCTTAAAGACCAGGCCCGTGTAGTAATCAAACGAGTTCATGATGGAAAAGTCGAACGACAGCACCTGGGCGTCCTCGGGAGCCAGGCCCTCGACCAGGGCACGCAGCTCGCGCGTCAGCGGCGCGACGATACCGGCAGCCTCCAGCAGCGCATCCACGCGGTCGAGCACCTCGGCACCGCCGTGCAGACGCGGCAGTTCGCTAATGGCGGCCTTGACGGCCTCGGACTCGGCGCTTGCTGCCACGCGGGCATCGAGGCCCACAAAGTCGTTGGCATGCACGCAGCGCAGGGCCTCGGCAGCCAGCTCACGATCCTCGCATACCGCGAGCAGCTCCTTAAACGGACGCACGCTACCTGCGATAATGCGCGCATCGGGAAGTGCCAGCTCGCGTACGGCCTCGGCAACGAGCGAGACAATCTCAACATCGCCCGCGGCATCACCCGCACCGATAAGCTCAAAGCCCAGCTGTGTAAACTGGCGCGAGCCGCCGGCGTTGCGCTGGCACTCACGAACCACCGGCGCCTCGTAGCGAAGGCGCAGGGGCAGGTCGGCCGCGCGCATGCGGGTCGAAACCAGGCGCACGATGGGCAACGTATTGTCGGGACGGACTACCAGCAGACGGCCATCATCGTCAAAGAGCTTGAACGGCGTGTCCGTAATGCGGCCGCCCTCCTCGAGCGAACCCTTGTCCTCGAGCAGCGGCGTCTCGACCGGCAGGTAATGAT
>CATVQO010000021.1 GCA_958346165.1 uncultured Collinsella sp.
GCCCGTGGGTTATACCCTAAGAGCAAACCACCCTTTTTAAGGGTGGTTCTGATTTATCTGACGGTTTAAAACGGTCTCACGTGTTACAGATTAAGACGTTATATCTGGACAGCCACGCCATCCCAATTACATTCCCGTTAGCAGCACGATGTCGAGAATCGTCACGATGGCACCGATCCCTACGAGCAGCGCGTTGAGCGGGCGCGAGTTGACGTATTTGCCCATGACACGGCGTGAGCTGGTGAGCCGTATGAGCACAAAGACCGTAATCGGCAACTGAAGCGACAGCAGCGCCTGACTCCAGATGAGACCCTCAAAAGGATTTGGGACGACCAAGCACGCCGCCACTGCGCCGACGAAACAAGCCGCCACCCCGATCGAGGAATGTCGGTCGTGGATGTCGTATTCCTCGTCGAACATGCCCGCGGTGATGGTGCCCGCCGCCATGCCCGCCGTCACACTACTCGATATGCCCGCAAACAGCAGTGCCACCGCAAAGATGGTCGAGCTTGCCGGGCCCAGAATGGGGGAGAGCGTGTCCGCTGCGACGGCGAGGTCGTCTACGACAATGCCGTGCGCAAAGAAGGTCGTTGCGGCCAGGATGACCATGGCCGAGTTGATCGCCCAGCCCACGCCCATCGAAAAGAGCGTGTCGAAGAGCTCGTAGCGCAGACGTTCCTCGATAACCTGCTCGCCTTGGCCTTCGAAGTGCATGGATTGGATGACCTCGGAGTGCAGGAAGAGGTTGTGAGGCATAACAACCGCGCCTAGGACACTTACGATAATCGCGGCCGAGCCGGTGGGCATACTGGGTGTGATCCAGCTTGCGGCGGCCTGCGGCCAGTCGACCTTGACCAGCGTAAGCTCAGCCAAAAACGAGAGTCCTACCACGCCTACGAAGGCGATGATCCATCGCTCGGCGCGCTTGTAGGAGCTCGTCATGAGCATCGCCATCGATACTGCCGCCACGATGACGCAGCCCGCGCGCACGGGCAGCCCAAAGAGCATTTGAAGGGCAATCGCGCCACCCAGGACTTCGGCCATGGCGGTGGCGATGGTCGCGAGATAGGCGCTGGCGAGCACCATGTGTCCCACGATGCGGGGGAGGTAGTGTGTCGTGGCCTCGGCAAGACAGGTGCCCGTGGCGATGCCCAGGTGCGCCGCGTTGTGCTGCAGCACAATGAGCATAATTGTGGACAGCGTGACGATCCACAGCAGCGCGTAGCCAAACTGCGAGCCCGCGGCCATATTGGAGGCCCAGTTGCCCGGGTCGATAAAGCCGACGGTGACGAGCAACCCGGGGCCGATATGCCGCGCAATGTCTAGGCCTCCGTGACCACCGGTGCGCCGGGAACCAAAGTGTTGTTTGAGATGGTTGAGCATGGTGAGCTCCTGCGTGCCGTTTGTTTGACGCCGCAAGGATACCCGTTTTAGGCTAAAAAGTTAATCAAAGCTAACAAAATTGTTGTATTTGAATAGGATGGTGAAAGGGGGGTTACCGAAATGTCTTGATCTGTAACATCTAGGCGCCAAAATTGGGTCTTCCTGTTACAGATTGAGATGTTTGAAGCGGTGAGCTTGAAGACCGAACTTGGGGCCCTTGTTGCCGTCCTTGAGGTCGGCGGTGTCCACTCGTAGGGCGTGCGTTACGCGATTGTTTCGAAACGGGTGGGAAACACAACGGGCCGGCGATGCCCCTAGTATGCCTATTCAACTGACTGTCTAACACCTAGGGGAGGATCGCGATGCAGGCAGATTCCGCTCAGCAGCAGGGCCTTTATCGCCCCGAATTCGACCACGATGCATGTGGCATCGGCGCGCTTGCCGATATCAACGGCGAGCGCCATCACCAGATCCTGGACGACGCACTGTCCATTCTGGTCAACTTGGAGCACCGCGGCGGCACGGGACTCGAGAAGAACACCGGCGACGGCGCCGGCATCCTGTTCCAGGTTCCGCATCACTTTTTCCGTAAAGAGGCTCAAAAGTGCGGTCAGATTCTGCCGGCAGAGGGCGACTATGGCGTGGCCATGCTGTTCTTCCCGCAGGACGACAAGGGTGTAGAGGATGCCCGCCGCGTGTTTGAGGAGGGCTGCGCCGAAGCCGGCGTGCCGCTGCTCTTCTGGCGCGAGGTGCCGGTCGACCCGCACGACCTGGGTGAGACGGCCCGCGCCTGCATGCCTACCATCCTGCAGGCCTTCCTGGGCCGTCCGGACGACACGCCCGCCGGCGATGCCTTTGAGCGTCGCCTGTATGTGTGCCGCCGCACCATCGAGAAGAAGGCCGACGCCGAGTTTGCCCTGCGCGACAAGATCTTCTATGTGTGCTCCATGAGCTCGCGCACCATCGTGTACAAGGGCATGCTGGTCGCCACGCAGATGCGCCGCTTCTTCATCGATCTCAACGACGCCGCCGTCAAGACGGCCGTGGCACTCGTCCACTCGCGCTACTCCACCAACACCACGCCCAGTTGGGAGCGCGCGCACCCCAACCGCTTTATCATCCACAACGGCGAGATCAACACCCTCAAGGGCAACGTCAACTGGATTCGCGCCCGCGAACCCAATCTGTACAGCCCCGTGCTGCAGCATGATCTTGAGCGTGTGATTCCCATCATCAACCGCGAGGGCTCCGATTCCGCGATTTTGGACAACGTGCTCGAATTCTTGGTCATGAACGGTCGCCCGCTCACGCGTGCCGCGTCCATGTTGTTGCCCGAGCCGTGGGACCACAACGACAGCCTGAGCGAGGAACGCCGCGCCTACGACGCCTACCAGTCCATGCTCATGGAGCCCTGGGACGGCCCGGCCGCCATCGCCTTTACCGACGGTCGCACGCTGGGTGCCGCCCTCGACCGCAACGGCCTGCGCCCCGCCCGCTACTACGTGACGCGCGACGGCCGCTTTATGCTGGCGAGCGAGGTGGGCACCATCGAGGTGAGCCCCGAGAACATCCTGACGAGCGGCTGTCTGGGACCGGGCCAGATGCTCGAGGTCGATTTTGCCCGCGGCCGCGTGATCTACAACGACGAGCTGCGCGCCCGTTACGCCAAGGAAAAGCCCTATCGCGACTGGATCGCCGAGGAGACGCTGACCGTCGACGCGCTCGACAAGCCCGTCGCGCCCACGCCCGCCGAGGATACCGAGGTGCCCGCCGCCGTGCGCATGGCCAAGCTCGGCTATCACTGGGATGATGTTGACGAGGTCGTGCGCCCCATGGCCCAGCAGGGCAAGGCCCCGCTCGCCTCGATGGGCATCGATGCGCCGCTGGCCTGCCTGTCCAAGAAGACGCGTTCGTTCTTCGACTACTTCTATCAGCTGTTCGCTCAGGTCACGAACCCGCCGATCGACGCCCTTCGCGAGCATATGGTCACCTCGACCACGCTCTACCTGGGTAACCACGGCAACCTGCTCGAGGACTCCCGTACGGCCTGTCGGCTGGTGCGCCTGGAGCGTCCGCTGCTGAGCGAGGAGGAGTTCGAGCGTATCTGCGCCATCGACCGCGTGGGCTTTAAGACCTGCCGTTTCCGTGCCGTCTACCGCCGCGATGCCGGCGAGGGCGCGCTGCAGGCTGCGCTCAAGCAGCTTGCAGAGGACGTTGAGGCTGCGGTCCGCGACGGCGTGAACATCGTGGTGCTGAGCGATCGTGCCGCTGCGGGCGAGGTGCCCGTGCCGTCGCTGCTCGCCGTGGGCTGCGTGCACAACCACCTGATCCGCGCTGGCGTGCGTACCTTTGCCGACATCGTGGTGGAGTGTGGCGACGCCGTGTCCCCGCACGACTTTGCGGCACTGGTGGGCTACTCCGCGAGCGGCATCTATCCGTACAACGCACATGCGTGCATCCGCGATCTGGCGGCACGCGGCGACCTGGACGTGACGGCCGAGCAGGGCATCGCCAACTACAACAAGGCTGCGACCGCCGGCATCGTCTCCATCATGTCCAAGATGGGCATCTCTACGGTGCAGAGCTACCATTCGGCGCAGATCTTCGAGGCCGTGGGCTTTACGCCGGAGTTCGTCAACGCGTACTTCGCCGGCACGGTGAGCCGTGTGGGAGGTATGGGTGTCGAGGACGTCGAGCGCGAGCAGAATGAGCGCTACGACGCCGCGCTCGCTATCCTTAAGAGCCCGGCTCCCGATCAGCTGCCCACGTTGGGCCTGACCAAGTGGCGCCCGCTCGGCGGCGAGGATCACCTCATCGATCCGCAGACTGTCTACTTGCTGCAGACCGCCTGCTGTGAGGACAGCTACGACACCTTTAAGGAGTACAGCGCCCGCCTGCACCGCACCGGCCGTGCCGTGCGCCTGCGCGACTTGCTGGACTTTGATGCCGGCGGCCGCACGCCGGTTTCGCTCGACGAGGTCGAGCCCGCGCTCAACATCGTCCGCCGCTTTAACACCGGCGCCATGTCGTACGGCTCCATCAGCAAGGAAGCACACGAGTGCATGGCCATCGCCATGAACCGCCTGCACGGCCGTTCCAACTCGGGCGAGGGCGGCGAGGACCCGCGTCGCGAGACCCCGCTGGCTAACGGTGACTCCAAGAACTCCGCCATCAAGCAGGTGGCAAGCGCGCGCTTTGGCGTGACGAGCCGCTACCTGTGCAGCGCCTTCGAGATTCAGATCAAGATGGCCCAGGGCGCCAAGCCCGGCGAGGGCGGTCACCTGCCCGGCAAGAAGGTCTACCCTTGGATTGCCGAGGTCCGTCAGTCCACACCCGGTATCGGCCTGATCTCGCCTCCGCCGCACCACGACATCTACTCCATCGAGGACCTGGCGGAGCTTATCTTCGATCTTAAGAACGCCAACCCCGGCGCACGCGTGTCGGTCAAGCTGGTCAGTGAGGCCGGCGTCGGCACCATCGCCACCGGCGTTGCCAAGGGTGCTGCCGACAAGATTTTGATCAGCGGCCATAACGGCGGCTCGGGTGCTGCGGCGCGCGATTCCATTTGGCACGCGGGTCTGCCGCTGGAGCTCGGTCTTGCCGAGGCCCAGCAGACGCTGCTGCAAAACGGCCTGCGCTCGCGCGTGGTGCTCGAGGCCGACGGCAAGCTCATGGACGGCACCGATGTTGCCGTCGCCTGCCTGCTGGGTGCCGAGGAGTTTGGCTTTGCGACCATGCCGCTCATCTCCATGGGCTGCCTCATGCAGCGCGACTGCCAGCAGGATACCTGCCCGGCCGGCATCGCTACGCAAAACTGCCGCCTGCGTCGCGGCTTCCGCGGCAAGCCAGAGCACGTCGAGCACTTTATGCTCTTTGTTGCCGAGCAGCTGCGCGAGGTCATGGCGAGCCTGGGCTTCCGCACCATCGACGAGATGGTCGGCCATCCCGAGTGCTTGCGCCAGATTGAGGTCCCGGGCAACCGCAAGGCTAACCTGCTGGATCTGTCGCCCGTGCTGGCGAGCGCGACCTGTGAGTTTGGTGCCCACATCCCGGGTGCCGACGGCCGTCACTTCCTGCCCCAGATGGCTGCGGACAGTGAGCTCGACAAGACGCTCGACTCCACGTTGTTTGTGCCCTATACGGCCGATGCCCGTGCGCACCTGCGTCCGATTCGCTTCCGCGCCGATATCGCCAACGTCAACCGCTGCGTGGGCACCATCTTGGGCAACGCGGTGACCAAGGCGCATCCCGAGGGCCTGCCCGCCGGCTCCATCACCATCGATTGCGATGGTTCGGCCGGTCAGAGCTTTGGTGCCTTCCTGCCGCGCGGCATTACGCTCAACGTGTGCGGCGACGCCAACGACTACTTTGGCAAGGGCCTTTCGGGCGGCGAGGTGTCGGTGCGCCCCAACCCGCATGCGACCTACAAGTTCGATGAGAACATCATCGTGGGCAACGTTGCGTTCTTTGGCGCCACGAGCGGCCGCGGCTTCATTAACGGCCTGGCAGGCCAGCGCTTTGGCGTACGCAACTCCGGTGCCACCGTGGTGGTCGAGGGCTGCGGCAACCATGGCTGCGAGTACATGACGGGTGGTCTGGCACTCATCCTGGGCGAGGTCGGGCAGAACTTCGCCGCCGGCATGACGGGTGGCGTGGCCTATGTCTTTGACCAGTACGGCACGCTCGATGCCCGTGTGAACCACGAGAGCGTCGAGCTTAAAGCCCCGACGGCCGGCGAGCTGGCGCAGATTCGCGAGCTCATCCAGGAGCACGTGGACGCGACGCAGAGCCCGCGCGGCATTAAGCTGCTCTACAGCTTTGAGACGATGAGCAAGCACTTTGTGAAGGTCATTCCGACCGAGTACGAGCGCGTGCTGGCGATTGTCGCCGCCGCCGAGGCCGTCGGCAAGACGCATGCGCAGGCCGAGGAGCTGGCGTTTGACATTGTGACCGGTCGCGCGAGCGCCGCGGATGTTGCTCGCTTCGATGTTGCGGGCGGTGCTGCGGGCGCTGCGTCCGTGGCTGCCAGCTCTGTTGCTTCGACCAAGAAGGAGGCGTAAGTGCCATGGGTAAGCCCGGTGCTTTTCTTGATATCGATCGCGTGACCCATGAGCTGCGCCCCGTGGAGGAGCGCAGCCGCGATTTCGATCCGCTGTACGTGGAGCTCGACGACGACGCGCGCCGTGCCCAGGCGAGCCGCTGCATGATGTGCGGTGTGGCGTTTTGTCAGATGGGCGCGAGCTTTGGCAAGGCACGTCCGAGCGGTTGTCCGCTGCACAACCTGATTCCCGAGTGGAACGAGCTGGTGTACCGCGGCCGTTGGGACGAGGCCGCCGAGCGCCTGTCACTCACCTCGCCCATGCCCGAGTTCACGAGTCGCGTGTGCCCGGCGCTGTGCGAGGCCGCATGCAACCTGGGCTCGGTCGATGGCCAGCCCACGACGATTCACGACAATGAGCGCGCGATCAGCGACCATGAGTGGGCCAACGGCGGTCCGCGCCGCTTTGAGCCGGCAGGGGAGGGCGCACCCACGGTTGCCGTGGTGGGCTCCGGTCCTGCTGGTCTGGTGGCAGCATGGGAGCTTGCGCGTCGCGGTGCCCGCGTGACGGTGTTTGAGCGTGACGACCGCCCGGGCGGCCTGCTCATGTACGGCATTCCCAACATGAAGCTCGAGAAGTCCGTGGTCGAGCGTCGCGTGGCGCTTATGCGCGAGCTGGGCATTGCGTTCGAGCTGGGTGCCGACGTGACGGACCCTGCGGTAGCGGCCAAGCTCAATGGTTTTGACGCCGTTGTGATGGCTGCTGGTGCTCGTGCACCCCGCGGTCTTTCGGCTACGAACGTGGATGCTCCGGGCGTGGTGTACGCGGTGGACTACCTGACGGCTTCGACCGTCTCGGTGCTCGATGGCGGCGAGCCCGCGGTGAACGCGCGCGGCCTGGACGTTGTGGTCATTGGCGGTGGCGATACCGGCAACGACTGCGTGGGTACCGCGGTGCGCCAGGGTGCTCGCAGCGTGCGCCAGTTTGAGTTCTTGCCTGCGGCGCCCGATAAGCGCGCGGCGAGCAACCCCTGGCCGCAGTGGCCCAACGTTAAGAAGACCGACTACGGCCAGCAGGAGGCTATCGCTACGATGGGTGGCGAGATGCGTGCCTGGGGCGTGGATACGCTCGAGGTGCTGCTGGACAAGAAGGGTGCGGCTGCGGGTCTGCGCGTGGTCGATCTGGACTGGTCGGCGGGAAAGCCGGAGCGCATTGCGGGCTCCGAGCACGAGGTGCCGGCGCAGCTGGTGCTCATCGCCTGTGGCTTTACGGGCCCGGAGCACAGCGTGTTCGAAGCTGTCGGCGTGCCTGTTGCCACGGCGGGCCGTCCGCTGCCCGTGATGGCTTCCGAGGGCTCGCACCTTGCGGCCCGCGTGGATGGCGTTGCTGCGGATGCCGCGCCGGTGTATGTGGCCGGCGATGCCCGCAACGGCAGCTCGCTCGTGGTGAGCGCCATGGCCGATGCCCTCGCCTGCGCCGCCGAGGTTGCCGAGACCCTGGCGCTGTAAGGCAGTCATTCAAGAGTGTCCCCAACGACTAGTCATTGGGGACACTCTATTTTGTCTAGTCGCCGGGGACACTCTTGACGTCTGACCGCTCATTTGCTGACGTGCGGACTCGCGGTACCTTGCTGTTTTCGTGATGGCTGTGGCTGGCAAGCTCAAAATCTCTGCTTATTTGCCTATGTTTAACTGGGGTTTTGTTTCGGTATAACGTATCGGTCAAGCGTTCCGTCAAGTATTCGGTCAGTATCTGGTTTGCAACCCGATGCTCATTTCGCCCGCGCTGGCGGCGACCGCGAGCCCTCCTCGTAAGCTCAAATTGAGGTTCATCAGTTTGAGGAGGATGCCATGGCTGATCATGTTTTGGACCGGGGACGTCTGGCCGAGGCCGTCGGTGACGATATTGCCGACATGGCCCAGTTTTGGATGCTGCGAAAGTTCCAGTTTTTGGAGTCGGCGCGCACACAGTTCGAAGTGATAGTCGATCCATGGCTCAGCTATTGCGAGGAGCCCTCGCAAAACGAAATCATGGCCTATAACATGGCATTTACCGATTGGCTGCTGTTTGAGCGCCCCTATTACCACGGCAAGACGCTGCTTGGGCTGTATGTTGACGAGCCGCCGGCGTCGCTTTCGCCTGCTTCGCTCAGGCGGCTCGAACAGGTGCGCGACACGCACTATTTCTCTCGCTTTGGCATTTTGGACAAGGATCCGGCGACTGGTATGGTCGCGCTGCGCGATACGCGCACCGACCGTCGTTTTGATGTCTACGACCCACATATCGTGCAAAAAGAGCACTGGCGCGATGGTGCGATTGCGGTGCGCATCGCGTGCGTTGACGATATTTTGCTGACGGCGGGGCAGCTCTACCTCTACGACATTGCGCACCTGAGCGATACGGCGGTCGACGGGCCCGGCGCCGTTCATCCGGA
This sequence comes from uncultured Collinsella sp., assembly GCA_958346165.1. The sequence continues at coordinate 8,857 of CATVQO010000021.1, forward strand.
AGACCTGGAAGATGGCTTCGATACCTCGTGTATCAGCTTCTTTCTGAGGCTGGTCCGCGACGTCATGGGTGCCCGGGGACGGTATGTGAAGTCGCTCAACATCTACGAACAGGAATGGGAGTAGGGTTGGGCTGTCGCAGCGCCGCCGCCTGTCTATTTGTCTCGGTCTGTAACGTCTAGAGACCGTTTGGACCCGTAGTTGTTACAGATCGAGATGAACAGGTGCAGACTCGACTGAATGTCTCGATCTGTAACAACAAGGGGCCGTTTGGCCATCTACCTGTTACAGATCAAGACGTTTTGCTGGAACGACCGAAGCATCGCTGCGCTGGTCTGTTTATCCTCACGTCCTTCTCTTCCTCCCGTTAGCCGATATGTCCGCAGTAACCCTGTCGCGCTGGGCGATAATGGACAAATGTTCATGTTAATCGTGAGGGAGGAGCTCGATATGGCGTCTGCCGATCGTTCCACGTTGTTTATCAATGCGACCGTTCTGGATGGTTCGGAACATATGGAGCCGCAGCCCGACATGGCCGTGGTCGTCGAACGCGGCGTCATCACATGGATGGGGCCGAGTGCTGTGGCGCAGGCGCCTGCAGGTGCCGAGGTCATCGACCTGGCAGGGGCGTATCTCATGCCAGGCCTCATCAATATGCATGTGCATCTGTGCGGCTCGGGCAAGCCGGTTTCGGCGGGCGATGCGGGCGCGCTGATGAAAAAGCTCGATAATCCCGTGGGGCGCGCCATCGTGCGCCACATTCTTAAGGGCAGCGCCCAACAACAGCTGGCAAGCGGCGTGACAACGGTACGTGGCGCGGGCGACCCGCTGTTTGCGGATCTTGCCGTGCGCGATGCTATCGATGCCGGCAAGTATCAAGGTCCTCGCCTGGTGGCGCCGGGAACGGGCGTTACGGTGCCGGGGGGCCATGGTGCTGGCTTGTTCGCCCAGGTGGCTAACAGTCCCGCCGAGGCGGCCGAACAGGTGCGCGACCTGTATGCGCGCGGTGCCGATGTCATTAAACTGTTCGTAACGGGCGGCGTGTTCGATGCGACTGAGGTGGGCGAGCCGGGCGTGCTGCGCATGCCGGTCGATGTCGCCGCGGCGGCGTGCAAGGCGGCGCACGATATGGGCCTTCCGGTTATGGCCCATATCGAGAGCACCGAGGGCGTGAAGGCCGCGCTTGAGGCCGGCGTTGACACGATTGAGCACGGCGCTCCGTTGACGCCCGAGATCCTGGAGCTGTACCGCGGCGCCGCGGGTACACAGCTTGAGGGGCGTGCGCCCAGCGTGACCTGCACCATCAGCCCCGCACTGCCGTTTGTATTGCTCGATCCGGAGAAGACTCATTCGACTGACACGCAAAAGAAGAACGGCGACATCGTATGCTCGGGCATTATCGAGAGTGCGCGTGCGGCGCTGGAAGCCGGTATCAAGGTAGGCCTGGGCACGGATTCGAGCTGCCCGTTCGTGACCCAGTACGACATGTGGCGCGAGGTGGCCTATTTTGCCAAGTACGTGGGCGTGAGCAATGCGTTTGCGCTGCATACGGCCACGCAGGTCAATGCCGAGCTGCTGGGCCTGGGCGGCGAGACCGGCACAATCGAGTGCGGTAAGGTCGCCGATATCCTGGTGACGCGCGAGAACCCGCTCGATGACCTGTGCGCTCTGCGTGAGCCAATGCACGTGATGTGCCGCGGTGATCTGGTGCGCAAGCTCAAGGTGAAGCGTATCCCCGAGGTTGATAACGAGCTCGACACGATTATGGCCATGCCGGCTGAGGCGCTGGCCGAGGAGCTCGCCCGCGACGGCGTAGCTTAGGCGCTGGCGCGACGGGGCGACAGCTTTATCGAATGATGTCGCCCCATGCAAAAAGCCGAGGTCTCAGTGCGAGGCCTCGGCTTTTATTTTGCCCTATGGTGTAGCGGCTAGGAGCGCGTTTCCATCTTGGCGTGGCACTTGGGGCAGGTGACGCGGATCTTGCCCTTGCCCTTGGGGACGGACAGCATCTGGCCGCAGTTGGGGCACTTGAGGTACGCCGTGGTCTTGCGGCCCTTCCACATCTTCTTGGCCGTTCGCTTGGCGCGCTCAAAGTCTTCCTTGCTGGTGCCGGCCGCGCGCGAGGCGTTGGAAGCCGCAGTCCCGCCGCCCAAGCTGGCGACGTATTTGCCCAAGCCGGGAACATTGGCAGTCGCGGCGACAAAGGTCTCGTTCTCCTTGCGACGTGCATCGATGTTTTTGGACAGGCCGCGCAGCACGCCAATTACGATGACGGCGATGGCGATCCAGCTGAGCCACTGGATGTGGGCTATCGATCCGATCATCGCGATGATGATGCCGGCAAAACCCATTACGATGGTGAGTTCATCGGCGCCATTGCGACCCTTCATAAAGTCATTCATGCAAATTGCCTTTCGTTCGATATGCTGCACGCCTTTATACCCGATTTAGAGCAAGGGGGACAGGTTAATCTGCACCAATGTGGTGCAAACATACCTGTCCCCGGAACACCAAGACGGTGCAAAGAAGTCTGTTTCCAATGCCCCAATTACTTGGAGAGTTTGTCGACGACGCGTTCGATCTCGGCGAGCTTGGCGGCTTTGAGGTCTTCGTCGCCCGATTCGATTGCCGAAGTCACGCAGCCCTCGATATGCGCCTTGAGCACGTCGGCGTTGATGCGCGCGAGGAGCGCCTGTGTGGCCATGAGCTGCGTGGAAATATCGACGCAATAGCGGTCCTCATCGACCATCCGCAAGATGCCGTCGATCTGGCCGCGTGCCGTCTTGAGCATGCGGGTCACCGATTTGTGGTCTGCCATCATGGCGGGTCCTCGTTTCTGGTCGATGGGGTCGAGTGCTTCTGGTAGCTGCTACGCGGCGGTCACGGACAGGGCGTGGAACTTCTCGCCCGCGGCCTCGACGGCGGCGGCGAGCTGCTCGGCGGTCACGGTGTCGGCGCACTTCACCTGGACGGTCTGGGTCTCGTGATCGGCGTCGGCGTCGGTCACGCCGACCACGTTGAGCAGTGCCGTCTCGACAGTGGCGTCGCAGTGGCCGCACATGAGGCCGGAAGTCTTGATTGTGTAACGCATGGGTATCCCTCTCTGTTGTGTCGGCTTTCCCAGCCACCCGACCTTGACCTTCAAGCCGTCGCTCGCGTACCAAAGTACGCGTCGCTCCTCTTTCAGGTCAATCTCGGGCACCTGGAAAACCCGTTCTAAATGGACTTAATGGTGAGCCTATTTTGCCACTTTAGGCTTAAAGGATTTTAGGCGCAGCGCATTGCTTACGACGCAGACGCTCGACAGGCTCATGGCCGCGGCGCCAAACATCGGCGAGAGCTGCCATCCGGTGAGCGGGAAGAACACGCCCGCCGCCAGCGGAATGCCGATGCCGTTGTAGAACAGTGCCCAGAACAGGTCCTGCTTGATGTTGCGGATCGTGGCGCGCGAAAGCTCGATGGCGCGGGCGACGTCCATGAGGTCGCTGCGCATGAGTACCACGTCGGCGCCCTCCTTGGCGATGTCGGCGCCGGTGCCGATAGCGAGGCCCACGTCGGAGCGCGCCAGGGCGGGGGAGTCGTTGATGCCGTCGCCCACCATGGCGACCTTGCCGCCCGCATCCTGCAGTTCGCGCACGTGGCGCTCCTTGTCGGCGGGAAGAACGTCGGCGATAACCTGCTCGCTGGTGAGTCCCACGCGGCGGGCGATGGCCTCTGCTGTCACGCGGTTGTCACCGGTGAGCATGCGCACGTCGACGCCGAGCTTGCGGAGCGCGGCGATGGCCTCGGCACTCGTTTCTTTGACCTCGTCAGCCACGGCGATGGTGCCAACGAGCTCGCTGTTCTTGGCAAAGAACAGCGGCGTTTTGCCCTCGGTGGCAAATTGCTCGGCAAGGTCCGTAGGCACGGCAGCACCCAACTCGTTCATCAGACGAACGTTGCCGGCTGCGATGGTATTCTGCCCCTCGCGTGCCGTAACGCCTCGTCCGGGCACGGCGGCAAAGTCCTCGACCATGCGTGCGACGATTCCGCGCGTTTCGCACTCGGCCATAATCGCCTCGGCCAGTGGGTGCTCACTCTGGCGCTCTAGTGCGGCGGCAAGCTTGAGCAGCGCCTTTTCACTCATGGCGGGCGAGCCGTCGGCGCGCGCTGCAACCACGATATCGGTCACGGCCGGCTTGCCGCGGGTGACGGTGCCCGTCTTATCGAGCACCACGGTGCCCACGTTGCGCAGATTCTCCAGCGCCTCGGCGCTCTTAAACAGGATGCCCATCTCGGCGCCCTTGCCGGTGCCCACCATAATGGCGACGGGCGTGGCCAGGCCCAGCGCGCACGGGCAGCTGATCACCAGCACGGCCACGGCGGAGGTGAGCGCCTCGTTCACGCTGCCGGTCAGTGCCATCCACGCCACAAAGGTCACGGCCGAGATTGCAAACACCACGGGCACAAACACGCCGGCGACCTTATCGGCCATGCGGGCAATGGGCGCCTTGGTGGCGTTGGCGTCCTCGACAAGCTGGATGATCTTGGCAAGCGACGTGTCGGCGCCCACGCGTGTGGCACGGAAGGTAAACGATCCGGTGCGGTTGACCGTGGCGGCGTTGACGGTGTCACCGGCGGCCTTTTCCACGGGGATGGACTCGCCGGTGAGCGCGCTCTCGTCCACGGCCGACGCGCCCTCGAGTACCACGCCGTCGACAGGGATAGACTCGCCGGGGCGCACACGCAGGACCTGGCCGGGAAGGATGCTGTCGACGTCGACGGTGGTCTCGGTGCCGTCGTCGGCAACGACGGTCGCGGTCTTGGGTGCTAGGTCGATGAGTGCCTCGATAGCGCCGCCGGTTTTGGACTTGCTGCGCGTCTCGAGATATTTGCCCACGGTGACGAGCGACAGGATGGTGCCGGCGCTCTCAAAATACAGGTTGTCCATGCCTGTCATCATAGCCTCGTGAACCTGCCCGGCGGCCAGCTGGTCGGCCATGATAAACATGGCGTAGAGCGACCAGGCAATGGAAGCGGTGGCACCGACGGCGATGAGGGCGTCCATGGTGGGCGCGCCGTGCACGAGTGATTTGAAGCCGTTGATAAAGTACGCGTCGTTGATGTAGACGATGGGGATGAGCAGGACAAGCTCGGTGAGGGCGAGCGTCATGCTGTGGATATGGTCCGTGAAGATGCCGGGCAGCGGCCAGCCGAGCATGTGTCCCATGCCTATGTAGAACAGCGGGATAAGAAAGATGATTGAGATGATGAGTCGGGTGCGCATAGCGGAGGCAGTGGCCTCTAGCTTTTTGGTGGGCGACTCCATATGGGTGGCTCCGGATCTGGCTTGCGCGTTGCCGCTTGAGTTGGCGGCATCGGTGCCCGTGCTGACGGGCGAGGCCGAATAGCCCGCGCGGTCGACGGCAGTGCAGATATCGTCGGGGGAGACCTGCGCGGGGTCATAGTCGACCATCATGGAACCGGCGAGCAGGTTGACCGCGACGCTTTGGACGCCGTCGAGCTTGCTCACGGCGCGGTCCACGTGCGCCTGGCAAGCGGCGCATGTCATGCCGCCCACGTCGAACTTATCTTGAGCCATGGCTTCTCCTTTCTGTGGCGTAGTGTTGGAATTGTTAACCTGCCGATACTATACACCCATACCCCCTGGGGGTGTCCAGTACAGAAAGAAATGTATGACATTTCGATACAGATGAGGGTGGCTGCTCAATCGTTGGCAGCCCCTGTCAAACATCTCAACCTGTAACATCTAACAGGGAAAATGACCTCTAACTGTTACAAATCGAGATTTTGTTTTGCGTGGCTGAGTTCTGTCTTGATCTGTAACGGTTCGGCCGGTTTTTGCTGAGCAGCTGTTGCAGATTGAGACAATCG
>CATVQO010000022.1 GCA_958346165.1 uncultured Collinsella sp.
CCGCGCGCCTTGCACTCCATGAGGTTCGACACGGTCTTGTCGTAGGTGGCACTCTTGGTGGCCACGGCGATGACAGGGAAGCCCGGGTCGATCAAGGCAATGGGGCCGTGCTTCATCTCGCCGGCGGCGTAGGCCTCGGCGTGCAGGTAGCTGACCTCTTTGAGCTTAAGCGCGCCCTCGTAGGAAATAGCGGCACCCATGCCACGGCCCACGAACAGCGCCGACTGCGCGTCCTTGCACAGCAGGGCGGCCTCATGAACGGCCTCGGTTTGGGTATCCAAAATCCACTGGATCTGCTCGGCCGTATCGGAAAGCTCGCGGAACAGCATGCGCGCCTGCTTGGTGGTCAAGCGGTACTTGACCTGCGCCAGCAGCAGGGCCAAAAGCGTAAGGCTCACGACCTGGCCGATGAAGCTCTTGGTCGAGGCGACCGCGATCTCCTTGTTGGCCTTGGTGTAGATGACGCCGTCGCTCTCACGCGCCACGGGGCTGCCCACCACGTTGGTGATGCCGAAGACCTTGGCACCCTTGATGCGCGCGTCGCGAATGGCGGCAAGGGTATCGGCCGTCTCGCCCGACTGGGACACGGCCACGACGAGCGTCGTCGGCGTGATGATGGGGTTGCGATAGCGGAACTCGCTGGCCGCCTCCACCTCGGTGGGGATGCGAGCCCAGCCCTCAATGAGATTCTTGGCAATGAGGCCAGCGTGATAGCTGGTGCCGCAAGCGATCACGTAGACGCGGTCGATGTCGTTGAGTTCCTCGAGCGAAAGGCCCAGCTCGTCGATGTCGAGCTCGCCGGCCGGCGTCATACGACCAACCAGCGTGTCGCGCACAACGCGCGGCTGCTCGTGAATCTCCTTGAGCATAAAGTCGGGATAACCGCCCTTTTCTGCCATGTCCAGGTCCCAGTCGATGTGGGTGACCTTGGGCTCGATAACGTTGCCGGCCTCGTCGGTGTACTCGACGCCTGCGGGCGTGAGCTTGGCAAACTGACCGTCCTCGAGCACCACGACATCGCGGGTGGCGTCGATGAGCGCGATGACATCGGAAGCAACATAGGAGCCGGTTTCGCCCACACCGACTACGATCGGGGAATCCTTGCGGGCCACGGCGATCACGCCGGGCTCGTCAGCGCACACGGCGGCCAGACCATAGGCACCGACCACGTGGGTGCAAGCCTCGCGCACGGAGGCCATCAGGTCGTGCGTCTCGGCATAGGCCTCTTCGATCAGATGCGCGAAGACCTCGGTATCGGTCTCGCTCTTAAAGTGGTGGCCGCGACCCTCCAACTCTTCGCGCAGCTCGGCGAAGTTCTCGATGATGCCGTTGTGGACGATGGCGATACGACCGTCGCAGCTGGTGTGGGGGTGAGCGTTAACGACGGAGGGCTTGCCGTGGGTGGCCCAACGGGTGTGGCCGATACCGCAGGTAGCGTCGCTGTCGATATTGGAAAGCTCGCTCTCCAAGCCCGCGACCTTACCCACGCGGCGGATGACATCGAGGTGCGCCGCGGCGCCCTCGCCCACCTCGAGCGCGACGCCCGAGGAGTCATAGCCGCGATACTCCATACGCTTGAGGCCCGTGACCAGGATGTTCTTTGCAATATCAGAGCCGGTGTAGCCGACGATTCCGCACATAAGATAAATCCCTTCGTTCGCGTGACTGCAAGACGTCCACGCACAAGGGGCGCTGAGACGCATAACGTTCGAGTATTGTACTCACGCAGGCGCAAGCTGATATACCAGATGTGGTATCTCAACTTAGATACCACCCGATGCACACACGTCCAGCCGGTCCAAACCACCACAAAGGTGCCTGCCCCCTTCGTGGTGGTCGCGTTGGCAACAGCGTTTCCCCAGATAAAACCTGCCAAAATAAACCTATCCCTTTTTGGTAGGTTTGGGATGCTACAATCTGGCTTGTACTTGAAACGCATCAAAGGGGCCGCTATGGCAAAGGTAAAAATCAGCGACGTCGCGCGCGAGGCCGGGGTTTCGCTGGGCACGGTTTCCAACGCGCTCAACCACCCCGAAAAGCTACGCCCCGAGACCCTCAAGCTCATCAACGAGACCATCAATCGCCTTGGCTACCTGCCCAACCAAAGCGCTCGTCAGCTCGCGGGCGGCGCCACCAAGTCTTTTGGCCTGGTGCTCCCCCGTCTCGATCACGGCTTTTCGCTCCAAATCGCCAGCGGCGCCCACAACGAGGCCCGTAAGCACGGCTACGACCTGCTCATCGCCAACGCCGATAACGACGATATTCTCGAGGACCATTACCTGCGTTACTTTATGGGCACCCAAATGTCCGGCGTCATGGTTCAGCCCATGGCATCCCCCGATTGGCACCCCGCCATGGCCAAGATGCCCGTGCCGATCGTCCACCTGGACATCCATTGCTCCGAGCCCGGCTACTACGTAGCGGCCGATAACGAGGCCCAGGGGCGCATCATTGCCGAACTCGCCATCGCCCGCGGTGCACGCCATATCACCGTTGTGGGTAGAGCAGCATTTATGCAACTCACCCTGCGCGTCCTTGGCATTCATAAGGCGCTCGCCCTACACCCCGATATCAAGATCGAAGTCATCGACGCCGGCGAATGGAATACCGCCGCCGACGGCTACGGCATCGGCACCCAGATCGCCGAGCGCCCCGCGAACGAACGCCCCGATTTTGTCGTCGGCCTGACCGACGTGTTGGCCTCGGGCGTTATCTCGGCGCTGGTCGACAAGGGCATCTCTGTACCCGGGCAAGTACGCGTAGCAGGTTGCGATGGCAACCCGCTCGCTTGGAGCGGATCGGTCCCGCTCACTACGGTAGCGCCCCCGGGCTACGAGATTGGCCGCAAGGGTGTCCAACTGCTGATGGAGCAAATCGAGAACAAGGCCCCGGCAAAGACCAAGCATATCCGCGTCGGCTCTGCAGCGCGCACCGTCACCGCAGTCACCGCCGCCGAGGATATCAACCGCCAAGAACTCGTGCGGCCATTCCTGCTGGAACGCGCCAGCACCCAGGCAAGCAGCCAGACCGACGCCACGGCCATCAACCTCGGTGCGTATCTATAGCACGCCCGCAAGTATGCTAAGTCGCCGCTCAAGCAAAAGGGGCCCGACCATTGCCGGACCCCTTTTGCTTGAGCGCAAACGTGGGCAATTGCTCGTTTCAACGCCGCAATTGTCTAGCGCACGGCCTTGACCGCCGCCGCCAGGTCGAACAACGTATCGAGCACGGCCTCGCAGCCATCCACCACGTCCTGCGGCAGCGGCACAATATCGGGGACGGCAAAGACGTGGCAGCCGGCCGTAATGCCCGAGACGCAACCATTGCGCGAATCCTCGACCACGGCGCACTCCTCGGGGGCAAAGCCCGCACGCTCGCAGGCGAGCAGATACATCTCGGGGTCGGGCTTGCCGTGCACGACGTCCTCGCCACACGTTACCGTTTCAAACTTGTCAAAAAGACCGACCATCTTAAGGTTGCGCTCGGCCGTAACGAGGCGCGACGACGTCGCTAGACCCACGTGATAGCCCGCAGCCAGCAGCTCGTCTAGGCACTCGGCGGCACCGGCCTTAAGTTCCAGTTCGATCTTGACCATCTCGTCGCGAATCTCCTTGTGGCGACGATAGATCGCCTCGGTGGTTTCATGGCTGCCGTAATGCTCATCAAGGATGTCCATAACATCGGGCAGCGTGCGGCCGATAAACTGATGGATCAGCGCTTCATCAATCGCGAGCCCCAGCTCAGCGGCGCCTGCCTTCCAGGCCTTAATCCCCAAACGCTCGGTATCGACCAGCGTTCCATCCATGTCAAAAATAACAGCCTTGATCATATCGGTCCCCCATCGACTCTCGCTGTCGCATTGCCGCAACTCTACCGCATTTGGCAATTTGTATATAACGTATATACCATATTGCACTTTCGTTACACAGATAGAAGTCTTATGGCAAGTAACGCATTAGGATTATAGTTTTCGATCGAGTACTCAACGATAAGGAACGTTTCATGATTTTAGACACCACGGCACCCGCAGAGGAGCTTCAAGACAAGCTATCGGCGCTCGAACAGCTGCTTTTGGCATACGGGCGCGTGGCCATCGGGTTTTCCGGCGGCGTTGACAGCAGCTTTTTGGCCGCCGTGTGCGCCCGCATCATGCCTACCAATACCCTCCTCATCCATCTCACCACGCCGCTCATCGGCACGCCCGAACAGACTTCGTTTGAGCAGTCCGTTGATGGACAGGCCAATGAGGGGCCGCATTTTAAGCTCCCCGTGCTCAATCTTTCGGTGGATCAGTTGCAGCTCCCCCAAGTAGCCTGCAACGATGCCAATCGCTGCTACCACTGCAAGCACGCCGGCTTTACCGCCATCGTCAACCACGCCAAGTCGCTCGGCTTTCCCACCGTCATCGACGGCAGCAATGCGAGCGATCGCGGTGACTACCGCCCTGGCATGCGAGCGGCAGAAGAGCTCGGCGTACGCTCCCCTCTCATGGAGGTCGGCTTTACCAAGGACGAAGAGCGCGAGCTACTACGCGCATGGGGCTATCCCGTTTGGAACCTGCCGGCGGGAGCATGTCTTGCCACCCGCGTCCCCACGGGCGAGAAGCTTACGCGCGAGAAGGTCGATTTAATCCGCGCCTGCGAGGATTACCTGCACGATCTTGACCTGGCACAGGTACGCGCGCGCTTGATCGGCGGCTGCATGCATATCGAGGCCGCACCCGCAGATGTCGCCAAGATTGCTGCCCTCGGTGGCAACGCCGTCGATGCCGAAGGCAAGACCCCGCTGCCCGCCGTTATCGAGTCCGCGCTGCGCGAGCTGGGCTGCGACCATATCTCCCCCGAGGTCACCCCCTACATCCACGGCAACATGAACCTTTAGGTTACGCCGTTTTACAAACGGCGTAACTGCTCGGCGCTGCGCGGGCCCCGGGCACGGCAATCTGACGTTCAACTTCACGGGCGCGACCAAAAGGTCAACGCCCGCTTGTTTCACGTCACCTTACCGCACCCGGAGCCCGCTCGCTCGCATATGCTCAACCTGGACTGCGTTAACTGACCTGCCAAAAAGGGACAGTTTTATTTTGGCAGGTTTTATCTGGGGAAATATCGCGAGGCAGTCGCCCCCCTAGCACCCATCAAACTTCGAGAGACGATAGAGGGGCAATTCGGCTGCATCTACTTCTTCCGATAGCGGCGGTTGCGGCTCGTCGACGAACCCATTACTTCGATGAGTCCTTTATCCGCCATTTTTGGCAGATGGTAGCTGACGGACGAATTTTGGCATTCCGTCTCTCTAAAACAAGGCGTTTATCTCTCTAAAGTTAGAGAGATAAACGCCTTGTTTTAGAGAGACATTTAGAGAGACGAATGCGACCTCTCTAATCATGGGCTCCACTCTTTAAGGTGCACACTTCCTAACCGTGCCCTAAGTTGCGGTGAAATAGTCCCCGATTAACCTGCCAAAAAGGGACAGGTTTATTTTGGCAGGTTTTATCTGGGGAAACGCGAACAGGGCCGCGACACCTATATGGCATCTCGGCCCTTTTCCTTGGAGAAGGATCAATTGATTGAACGGGATGACTGTTCTAGTCTTCGAGTCCGCTATTGATGAGCTCCGCAATCTCAACAGGATCGGTGCTCGCACGCACTTTGTCACGGAAGCCTGCGTCCATCAGCATCACGGCAGCTTTGGAGAGCAGGCGCAGATGCGTGGTTCCGGCCTCGCCGGCGGGCACGTACAGCGCGAGCGCCACATCGACGAGTACGCCATCAAAGCTCGGCCACTCAACAGGCTCGGACAGCTTGAGCACGGCCACACCCGGCGTATGGATCGCATCGCTCTTGGCATGCGGAACGGCAAAACCGGCGACAAGCCCGGTCTCGGCCTCGTTCTCGCGAGCAATAAAGGCAGCCTCTACGGCAGATGCGTCATCGGCAAAGCCGAGCTCGATGGCCTGCTCGGACAAATAATGCAGGGCGTCCTCGCGCGAGGCGGCGGTATACCCTATCGTCACTTGGTTGGCAGATACAAATCCCATGAAAACCTTCCTTACAACACGGACCTGACCGCAGCTTCGATGCCACCGGCGTCCAAACCGTACTTGTGCAGCAGATCAACCGCAGGACCGGATTCACCGTACACATCGCGCACGCCGACGCGACGCATCGGCACTGGATGCTGCTCCGCGAGCACCGAGGCAACGGCCTCGCCAAGACCGCCGATAATCGAATGCTCCTCGGCAGTGACCACGCGACCGGTCTTCTTGGCGCTGGCTACAACCAGGCGTTCATCGAGCGGCTTGATCGTATGCATATTGATGACCTCGGCTTCGATGCCATCGGCAGCGAGCGCCTCGGCAGCCTCAAGCGCCTCGGCGACCATAAGGCCACAAGCGATGATGGTCACATCGGACCCCTCGCGCACGACCACGCCGCGACCAATCTTGAACTCATAGTCCTCGTGATCGTTAATGACCGGTGTTGCCAGGCGGCCGAAGCGCATGTAAACCGGGCCCTCAAACTCATAGGCGGCGCGCACACAGGCACGAGCCTCGACGTCGTCGGCGGGAACGACCACCGTCATACCCGGAATCGTGCGCATGAGTGCGATATCCTCGCAGCACTGGTGCGTGGCGCCGTCCTCGCCCACCGAAATGCCGGCATGGGTAGCGCCAATCTTGACGTTGAGGTGCGGGTAGCCAATGGAATTGCGGACCTGCTCGTAGGCGCGACCGGCGGCAAACATCGCAAAGGTGCTCGCAAAAGCAACGCGGCCCGTGGTCGCGATGCCGGCGGCAAGACCCATCAGGTTGCTCTCGGCGATGCCGGCATCGTAAAAGCGCTCAGGGTGAGCAGCCTTAAACTTACCCGTCTGCGTAGCGGCAGCCAGGTCGGCATCGAGCACTACAAAGTCATCGTGCTCATTGCCCAGCTCGACGAGCGCCTCGCCGTAGCTTACGCGCGTGGCGACTTTTTTGACCTCTGCCATTAGAGCTCCTCTCCTGCTGCCGCGAGCTCGGCCATGGCCTGCTCAAACTGCTCGTCATTGGGCGCCTTGCCATGCCAGCCAACCTGGTTCTCCATAAAGGAGACGCCTTTGCCCTTCACCGTCTCGGCGATGATAGCGACGGGCACGCCGGTCACCTCACGAGCCTCAGCGAAAGCCGCCTCAATCTGCGCCATGTCGTTGCCATCGGCTAGCTCTATCACATGCCACTTAAAGGCGCGGAACTTGTCAGCGAGCGGCACGGCCGAGTTAACCTCATCGATCGTGCCGTCAATCTGCAAGCCGTTGTGGTCGACGACGGCAACAAGATTGTCGAGCGCGTGGTTGCCGGCAAACATGGCCGCCTCCCACACCTGGCCCTCCTCGCACTCACCGTCGCCCAGCAACGTGTAGACACGGTAGCCGTCGCCCCAGTGCTTAGCGGCAAGCGCCATTCCAACTGCAGCAGAGATGCCCTGACCGAGCGATCCGGTGGACATATCGATGCCCGGGGTGTCGTTCATGTTGGGATGGCCCTGCAGTCGGCTGCCAATATGGCGGAGCGTCTCGAGCTCTTCGACGGGAAAATAGCCGCGATTTGCCAACACCGAATACAGGCCCGGCGCCGCGTGACCCTTGGAGAGCACAAAGCGATCGCGATCGGCCTTGTAAGGGTCGGCAGGATCGATATTCATTTCTTCAAAGTACAGATACGTCATGATGTCGGCAGCACCGAGCGATCCACCCGGATGTCCCGACTTGGCCGCGTGAACCGCAGTCACGACACGCTTCCTGACCTCATTGGCGACCTTCGCCAGCTCCTGGTTGGTCATACGAATTCCTCTCTTGAGAACAACCCCGGCACCGGATGACGCGATGCCGGGGCAATCCACTCGTTAAGCCTGAGCGACGACCTTCTGCCAGTCAGCCTCGAACGAGGCAAGGCCCTGGTCGGTCAGCGGGTGATGCAGGCACTTCTTGAGAGCGGCCATGGGCACGGTCGCGATGTCGGCGCCAAGAAGAGCCGCCTGGGTCACGTGGTTGGGCGTGCGGACCGAAGCGGTGATGATCTCAACGGTGTCGTCGACGTTCTTGCCGGTCCAGTCATAGTTCTTGATGCAAGTCACAACATTGTCGAGCTGCGAGATGCCGTCCTCGGCGATGTCGTCAAAGCGGCCGACAAACGGGCTGATGTAGCGGGCACCGGCGTTGGCGGCCATCAAGGCCTGGGTCGGCGAGAAAACAAGCGTCATGTTGACGCGCACGCCTGCGTCGGCCAGGGCGCGGCAGGCGGCGAGACCGGCCTCGCACACGGGAAGCTTAACCACGATGTTGGGAGCGAGGGCAGCAAGGCGCTTGCCCTCCTCGATCATGCCCTCGGCCGTGGTGGCGGTAGACTCGGCAGACACGGGCAGACCCTCGCAGAGCTCGGCAATCTTGAGCATATGGGGCTCAAAGTCGGCGAGCTTACCGCCGGTCTTGGCGTACAGGGACGGATTGGTGGTAACACCGGCCAGGCAGCCCCAGCTCTTGGCCTCAGCAATCTCGTCAAGGTTGGCGGTATCGATAAAGAACTTCATGGTGCAAACTCCTTCGGAGGAATCCAAAACTCAAAAGAAAGGACAAAGGGGATGCCCCTTTGTCCTATGTGCCGGGCCTGCAGCTGGGACATGCCCCAGGCCCGGCGTCGTGTAGGAAAAACTACTTAGTCCTCGAGAGCCTTCTCGATGCGGCTCGTGACGCCCTTGAGGTTAAGACCGACGACGTACTGCTTGATCGGGCGCTTGATGTGCTCGATCACAAAGCGCTTGCCGTCGATGTCCTGGGCAGCGAGGTTGCGATAGAGTTTCTCGACCTGCTCCTTAACCTCGGGATCGTTGAACGCGTAGTGGCCGGAGACATCCAGAATCTTCAGGCTGAGCTCGTCGTCGGCCAGAATGTCGTCAACCTGCAGGTTAACGTCGTCGCCGGTCATCCACTTGCGCCAACGCTCGGTCTTGATAGCCTTGACCAGCAGCGTGTGATACAGGTCGGAGGGATCGTCGCACAGGCCGTTGTCGACCAGAATCTGCTCGGTAGCGCAGAGCTTGAGATAGGCGCGGGTCTCCTCGGTGCCGTACTGAGGGGCGACATTGGAGGCCGTCACGTGAGCCGGGATGTGCTCGAGCAGCGTCGCGTCGTCCAGGTAGTCGGCGTTGTGCTCCTTCAGGCCCACGCCGTAGCGCTTTGCCATGTCGGCGAGCTCGCGGGCGTTCTTAAAGTTGTAATGGCCAACCTGCTCGGTCCAACGGGTGAGCGTACCGGTCTGACCGACGATAAAGGTGGGCATGGGGCAGCCGCGTTTCTCGAGCTCGGGCTGCAGCTGAGAAATGAACTCCTCGTACTTATCGGTAGAGGTTAAGCCGCCATTGGTCTCCTCGGTACCGACCTCATAGGCGACCTCGGGCAGGTTATGCTCGCGACGGTACTGCTCAAGGTAGTCGATAAGATCGATCGTGCGGCGAAGCACCACGTCGAGCGGAATAACCTTGCCGATCTGATAGGGGTCCTTGGTGGGATCGACCATCAGCAGGTCAAAGCCTGCCTCCATGTCGGCGACGAAGGACTTGCGGGCGAGCTCCATGGCCTCGTCCTCGGGCAGGTGGGCGTTACGCTCCTCGTCGCGCTGCCACGGACCGCCGTGATCGCGGCACAGGTAGTACGGGCCGGTGTAACCCACCTCGTCGGCAACCTTCTTGATGTCGGCGGCAAAGCGCGTCTGGTCCCAACCGTTGACGTAGCCGGCGCCCATCTCGTCCATATCGACCTGGTTGCGGCTGGCGATAAACATGGGCGGGAAATCCTCGTCCTTGGCAAGCTCGAACACGGCCTGAATCAGGTTGGGGCTCATGGGGCCAATGCCGACCATGGTTGCGTGATCGCCGCTATCCTGCAGCTTGAGCATGCCCTGAACGGCCTGGCGGATGGTGAGGTTGGACATTTTGTTCTCCTTCTCCAGAGGATTTTTGACAAAAGCTCCCTGGGACCCAGATGTGGGCCCTATCAGTACGGATGGATTTTGTTGTGTAGGGGCGGTTGTGCGGAGTCAAATCCATCCCTCCGCACAACCGGAGTCCTTAAAGGTTTACTTGGCCTGCTTGTCGAGCGTGGGCTTCATGGCAATCAGGATTGCAGCGGCGACCACGGAGCCAATCACGATGTCCAGGCAGAACAGCGCGACGTTGTTGGTGGCAAGGGCGACGATAAAGCCACCGTGCGGGACGTAGCAGTCGATACCCTGGAAGGCGGCGAGCGCCGCACCCACGGCAGAGCCGATGCAGATGCCGGGCAGGGTGTGGCCAAGGTCCTTGACCGCGAAGGGGATAGCGCCCTCGGTAATGCCGATGCAGCCCATGAACAGTGCGGAGATACCCATCTGACGATCGGCGTCATCGAACTTATTCTTGGCGATGAGCGCAGCGAGGCCACAGGCGATCGGGGGAATGGCGACGGCGACGCGGAACATACCGTTAGGGCCGTAGATGCCGGAGGCCATGATGGCCATAGTAAAGGTCGAAGCGGTCTTGTTGATGGGGCCACCCATATCGAAGGCGGTCATAACACCAATGACCAGGCCCAGGACGACGGCGGAGCCGCCCTGCAGGCTACCGAGCACGCTGGTGAGCCAATCCATCACAAAGCCAAGCGGCGTGGCCAGGATGTAGATGTAGGCCATGCCCAGGACGAGCGAGGTCAGAATCGGGATGATCAGGATCGGCATGATGGTCTGGATGGTGTTGTTGGCCTTCCAGGTCTTCATCCAGCGGACAAAGTAACCGCAGATGACAGCCATGATCATGGCGCCCAAGAAGCCGGTCGAAACGCTGTTGCCACTCGGGGTGACGACGGCGTTGTTGACCAAGTAGCCCAGGACGAAGCCAGGGGCAAGCGCGGGCTTTCCGGCCATCGAGTAGGCGATGTATGCCGCAAGCACCGGAATCATCATAGAGATTCCGGCCATGCCGATGGTGTTAAGGCTCACCATCAACGGGTTGGTGACCTCCATACCGCTAGCACCGGCAGTACCGGATGCCAACGAGAAGGCGAGGAACACGCCACCGATAACGACAATGGGGATAAAATAGGAAACGCCGGTATTGAATGCATTGAGCAGCGTCTTGCCAGGATCGGCAAAGATGGACTGCTTGGACGCCGGTGTCGGGGCCTGCGGGGCAGCGGAGACGGCCTTCTTCTCTGCCTTGGCCTCGGCCTTGGGCGCGTCAACGGCGCCACCCGTCGCCTTGATAATCTCAACAGCCTGGTCGATGATCTTGACCGGATCGGCGATTACATCGGAAGTGCCGACCTTGAGGAACTTGCCCTCGGCCATCTTCTGCTCAAAACGGTCCTCGTTCTCGACACCCACGTCGACGGACTCCAGGACCAGGTCGGCGGAGTCCACGTCTTCCTGCGTGAGCTCATTCTCGATACCCAGGCCACCCTGAGCCTCGACCTTGCACTCGATGCCACGGGCGGCGCATTCATCCTGAATCGCCTTCTGGGCCATATACGTGTGGGCGATACCCACGGTACAGGCGGCAACGCCTACGATCTTCATTGCTTCCCTCTTTTCATAGAGTTGCGTGCGCAAGACACCGTTTGCGGAGGCCTCCGGAGCATCCCCTGCCGTTTGGACTTGCTGTCTTTTCGACAAGACCAATATAGGTGCTCGTTTTTCTTAATGCCAGCTTATTTCGGTAAACGCGCAGGTCAGAGCGTTGGTTACGCTATTTAGTTATGCGTTTAACCAAAAATGAATCCTGCGATTTTACCCTCGATTTCAAAAGTCAAGAAGTATTTGATTTTCTCGGTAGACGGCAGATACGCATGCCGGTCACAAATTTCGACCCCACCCGTATACCGCATTTGTTGCATACTCATATGAAAGGAAAAGGTCGCTCACCGAAGCGCATCCCTCGCCAAGACTCAAAGTCATCATGTTGGAAAATGCTCATCTGTCGGAAGGAGTCGCTGTGGCAAAACAGCGCGTTACGATTGCAGACGTCGCTCGAGAGGCGGGAACCTCGACGGCAAGCGTCTCGTATTACCTCAACGACAAACGAGAAAAGCTTAGCGAGAAGACGCAGACAAAGATTGCGCGCGTCATCAAGGAACTCGGATACGTTCCCAACGCCCAAGCGCAAACGCTTACCGGCAAGCAGACCCACGTCATCGCCATCATCATTTTGGATAACACCAACAAGTGGGCGGGCCTCGTCCTCAACGGCATGGAACAGGTCATGCTCCCCGCGGGTTATCAAACGGTCGTTTGCACGAGCAACTTTAACCCCGAGACCGAGCTCATGTACGTCGACAAGATGCTCTCGCTGGGCGTCGATGGTTTTATCATCCAGCCCACGGCAAATTTCAAGGCCGTCCACGACCGCATCAAGCGCGCCGGCAAGCCCGTCGTCTTTTTTGACGCGGCCATCTACAGCCCAGGCACCAGCTGGATCAAAACCAACCTTTACGACGGCGTGTACAACGCCACGCAGGCGCTTCTCGATGCCGGCTACGAGGACTTTTTCTCCATTGCCGCCAATATGACCGAAATGCGCACCCGCATGGAACGTTTTCAGGGATATGCCGAGGCGTTAGCCGCGAATGGGCAGCTCTACAAAGCCATCCCCATCGATCACAACAAGCCGTCAATCAACGAGCTCACCGAATACTTTAAATACAAGTTCAACCCCGCCAAGCGCACACTCATCTTCGTACAAAACCAATGGGCACTTCCCCGTGTCTACAAGGCGCTTCAGCCCATGGCCCATCTGCTTCCGCAGCAAATCGGCCTTTTGGGACTCAACTGCGAAGACTGGACTAATCTCACCACGCCGACCGTCTCCACGATCATCGAGCCCGTCGACCAGGAAGGCAGGGAAGCGGCCGAGATGCTGCTCGCCCTACTTGACGGCAGCAGCGAACCCGGCGAGCAGCGCATTCTCGAGTGCAAGCTCAACTGGCTCGACTCCACCTCAATCTAGACCGCGGGACAAATGAATCAGTAGCGTCTATCCCAAATCTTAAGTATTTGTTCGACAGAACGGCCCCCTGCCGGCTCCTGCTAGACTGGTAGATTCCCAACCGTCCATCCAGGAGCCTCAATGTCGCGCAAGTCCGCCTACAAGCAAGTACTTTCCATCGGCACCGCCGTGGTGCTGGGGTTTGCACTGTTTACGGGATCGCTCGACGGGGCGCCCAAGCTGCTGTCGCCACAAAGCGATGAACAGGCGGCGGCTCTGGCCGAAAAACAAAACGAGAGTCCCAGCCGCACCGACGACGAGGCAAACCTGGTCGCTCGGCTCGAATCGGGAACGGCGAGCTCCCCGGACCCTCAAAACAGCCAGGACGCTGGCGATGGCTCCGATTCCGCCGCGACCGACACCGATGACGACGTTTCCGTGGACAGTGCCGCCACCCCCATCGACGAGGTGGAAAACCCCGACCTCAACCGCGCCCGCGGTGTTTATCTCAGCAGCATTCCCGACTACGCCGGCAACCCCTACGTTGCCCTTCGTGCCGACAGCACGCACCCGCTCGGCACGCCGTCGTTCACACTCGATGAATACGAGCGCGCTACAGAAGAGGGCTGCTTTAAGAAGTTCTCCAAGCTCGACAGTTTGGGTCGCACTCGCAAGGCGCTCGCCTGCGTAGGCCCCGAGTCGCTCGGACAGGGGAAGCGCGGCGATATCTCGCGTATCCATCCTGCCGGTTGGCACCAGCAGCGCTACGACTTTATTCCGGGCCAGAGCCTCTACAACCGCTGTCACCTTATCGCCTGGTCGCTCTGCGGCGAAAACGCCAACCGCAAAAATCTCCTCACCGGCACGCGCTATCTCAACGAAACGGGCATGCTGCCGTTTGAGGAGCAGATTCTCGGCTACATCCGCGACACGGGCAACCATGTGCTCTACCGCGTCACGCCCATGTATAACGAAGAGGAACTTGTCTGCCGCGGTGTGCGCCTTGAGGCGCAATCGGTCGAGGACCACGGCAAGACCCTGTGCTTCCACGTGTACTGCTATAACCTTCAGCCGCATGTGCAGATCGACTACGCTACCGGCCGCAATCAAGCCTCGGGAGACTAGGGCCGACCAAGCTGCCCCAAACCTAACATGATCCGTTTTCCTCTGTCCCCTAGGGATCAAAAAGGGCCGCCCTGGATTGCCCAGAGCGGCCCTTGCATCGGTATGTATGTTGCAGGCAAAGCCACACGCTACTTGGCGCGGCCCTCCTCATAGCGCTCGACCAGCTTGGCCTGAACGTCATAAGGCACCTGCTCGT